>NZ_JANMZH010000432.1:0-21566 GCF_031383065.1 Microcoleus sp. OTE_8_concoct_300
GACGGGCGGGACGCCCATCCCACAATAACAATTAAAATTGTAAGTTATTTAATTCGCGATCCTTAGGAAATCTCGCGGGTTATTTACAAACTTTGTTCGGCGCGGGCGGATTGGTCAAGTGTAGGGCGATCGGGCTTTAGAGCTGTTTTTTTTACTTGTTTTATTTTCGGTAAATGGTAGCAAAATCAAAGACGCTTAAAGGTGACTCATTCCATAATTTTTTCTGCTAATTGTGCCTAGTTTTATAACCATTATTACCTTTGTAGTAATGACGAATAGTTTGTAAGCTGTTGTGCATTTAAATTGTATTTTGAGGGCGGGCAGGATGCCCACCCCACAAGAGGAAAAATTTATTTTACCATGCAATTTAAATGCGGATTAGCTTATTCACCAAAACTATGAGGACGGACAACCTAACTACAAACCTTTAAATGTTTGTAGTTGGGTGTTATGTTTGTTTTCGGGAAGCTCCAGCTCAAGTTCTCGTCAGCTCAGCCAGCGCCTTAGCTAAATATTGATACTGCGGCAAAGTATTGTATAATTGAGCCGAAATCCTCACCAACTGCTTACTAGCATCCGGCCAAGGAATCACCGGAACTTCAATTTTAAAAATCTCCCACAGCGCTTCTTGCAAAGGTGGAATTCCTCCCTTTGCAACTGCATCAGGCTGGCAGTCTGCCAGTGGCACAACTGCCATCGAACCCACCATTTCATCAGGACAAGGCAGTGGCAAACCTAATTTGTCCGCCAATATTTTTCTCCCCGCCAACGCCAAAGCATGATTTTTTGCCCTCAATTCCGGCCAGCCACCACTCAACAAAGAACCCATAAAATCAATAGCTATAGGTACGCACAAATAGGGACTCGGATCGACTGTTCCCATCCAGTCAAATTCTAATTGAAAGCGCGATTTATCAGCGCGGGGCGAGTTAGCACCGTGACTGATCGTAGTTGGCCGAATGGCATTTTGCTTGTCGCGCCGCACGTACAGAAAGCCCGCACCTTTCGGCGCGCACAGCCATTTGTGGCAATTTCCCGTATAGTAAGCCGCGCCAATTTCATCTAAATTCAGCGCTACCATTCCCGGCGCGTGAGATCCGTCTACTAATACCTCTACGCCACGGTTAGCTAACTCGCCGACTAATTGTTTGATGGGAAAGATTAAACCTGTTTGGCTCACAATGTGGTCTAATAAGGCTAACTTTGTTTGCGGTGAAACGCACTTAATTATTGCTTCAATAATTTGTTCGGCTGACTCAATTGGAAACGGTACTTCTGCTACTATTACTTTAGCCCCTGTCCGCTCGGCTACAAAATTAATTGTGTTGCGGCAAGCGTTGTATTCCTGATTTGTAGTTAGCAATTCGTCGCCCGGAGCAAAAGAGAGCGATCGCAAAACTGCATTTACTCCCGTGGTGGCATTCGGCACAAAAGCCAAGTCATCTTCACCCGCACCGAGAAATGCTGCTAACTGATTTCTCGCATTATCCAACAAGGGTTCAAATTCCCGCATAAAGAAGCGCAATGGTTCTCTTTCCAGTTGTTCCCGAAAACTGGTTTGCGCTTCCAGTACGGGAATCGGACAAGCCCCAAAAGAGCCGTGATTGAGGAAAGTTATATTGCGATCGAGCAACCAATATTGGTTAATCATTAGTCATTAGTAATTTGTAATTAGTCATTAGTCATTAGTCATTAGTCAGTAGTCAGTAGTCATTAGTCAGTAGTCATTAGTCAGTAGTCAGTAGTCATTAGTCATTAGTCAGTAGTCAGTAGTCATTAGTCATTAGTCATTAGTCATTAGTCAGTCAACAGTCAACCGTCAACAGTCAACCGTCAACAGTCAACTGTCAACTGTCAACCGTTACTCATTTTACCTTTTAATTGCTCAAACTCTTCTAATGTATTGCAATTCGATAACATTACTGCTTCTTGTTCCCCTACAGGTAGAGGGATTGCGGGGATTTGATTTAACCAGACTTGAAAGGAACGTCCCCCTTTGTCAATAAAACTTTGCAAACTGGGCAGAGATTGTTGGTGGTAGAAGCCGCACAAAGGCTCCCAGCGTGGATTTTGATAAGGCACAACTGCTAAAGTAGACGGGGGAAAGTCTGTTAACTGATTTGCCCACTTTTGAATAATCTGAGCATTCAACAAGGGCAAATCGCAAGCTAACAGTAAAATCCACTCGGCGGCTATTTCTTTCAATCCCTGAGTCAATGCAACCAAGGGCCCGCAGCCGGGATTGTACTCTACCAGAAATTGGGATGTTTCGGTTAAGGTCGATCGATAGCGATCGGGCCAAGCAGTCAGAACATAAACTTCTGGCGTTACAACTGCTGCAACTTCCCACACCCGCTGCAATAGGGATTTGCCCTCTATTTCCAGCATAGCTTTATCCCTACCCATCCGTGAACTTTGACCGCCTGCAAGCACAATTACAGCAATTTTATGATTGGTCATTAGTCATTAGTTATTAGTCATTAGTCATTAGTTATTAGTCATTATAGCAATCCTTGCAGGAGTCATAAATTTTTTACCCCACCCCAACCCTCCCCGAGCTCGCGGTTCGGGAGTAAGAAATTTACAAATAATTTAGGATCGCTATAGTTATTAGTCATTAGTCATTAGTTATTAGTCATTAGTTATTAGTCATTAGTCATTAGAAACTAGAAAAAAATATCAATGTCGTGGGTACACTGCGCACAAAACCTGATTAATTATTCTCAACTAAAAACACCAACGGCTTGGCTGACTTCCTCAAGTTTTTGCACGGCTTTACCGCTGCTCAATAAAGTTTCTGCCTCAATTAAACCCGAGTTCATATCCAAACAAACTCCGCTGCGCCACAGATAAAATCCGCCGTTCCAGATAGCGGACTGCATCAATTCCGATGGTTTTCCCAGCAACACTTCCTGCATCTCTTTTAATAACTCAGATGCTGATTCAAAGGGAGGATTTTTGCTGCTAAAACCGTAATCTCCGTGAGCTAAAAGCACTCGCTCGAACTCTGCATCCGGCTTAGAAATGCCGATAATCGCAGTGCGATCGCGCGGCAAATCGCAGCTTCCCTCCAATCCTTTGACTGTGGTATAATTTTTTATTCCCCGCAACGCAAAGGCTTTTTGAAACATACCTTCTGTCGGTGGGTGGACGTAGCCGGAGATGACGTTAACGTCGCCGGCACAGGGACACCACATTAACTCCATTGTCGAAAAAGGTGGCCGTTTGCCGATTTCGCGGCGGTAGGGTACTAAAGCGGCGGCTTGAGGAAAATGCCTCGGAAGGTAAACAAAACCTAAACCCGTATTGTCAAAAACTTGTTGGACTTTTTCTAAACGGAGTTTTCTCCAGTCTACTCCCAAACCGCGCCAAATTTCAATCAGGGGAATGCCTTCCTTTGTTGGCATGGTATCGCCCCCGTGCATGAGGGTTGGGACGCCAGAGGCGGCTAAAATTAGGGCTGTTAAAGGGCTAATTGGGGCCGTGCGCGATCGCCCGTCGTAAGCAACCCCAAACACGGCGACGGTAGAGACGGAAAACCCTTTTTCTCGGTTTGGGGGGGCAAGAAGGGGCCCCAATTCTTCATAAGCATCGAGCATTCCGGCTAATTCTTCACCGGTGGGCCGTTTAATGCGGTGGGAAATCATAAAAGCTCCGATTTGAGTCGGTGTTGCTTCTCCCAGCAGCATCATCCGCGTGGCTGCTGCTGCTTCGGATCGAGTTAAGTTTTCTCCTGTGTGTATTCCGCTGCCAATTTTTCGCAGCAATTCTCTAAATGCGTCACTCATAATTTTTGAAAGTGGTAATTGGTAGTTGGTAGTTGGTAGTTAGTAATTGGTAGTTAGTAATTGGTAAGATTTGAATCGTTTTAAATTTAAAATCCCCAACTCTCAATTCAAAATTATCGAATTAACTCCCTGATTTTCCTAGCTGGATTACATCAAATGGTGGCACACATTCGCGTACCAGGTTCCAGAAATGGGCGATCGGCGGAATTTGCATTCGATCGTGTGTTGTCACCAAAACCACTTCGCGAGTCCAAGTCGGATCGATCGCCGATTGCCCGATTGCCGAAACCTTGGAATTTGACCGATCTTGGGCGATCGACCGAATTGCTAAAGTGCGATCGCCCTTCGCCTCCAACAAAGCTGAATGCGGCAGCAAAGCAATCAATTCTCCCTGTCGCACCACACCCCGAAAAGCATCAAGAGTGTTGAGTTCCAAAACAGCATGAAGTTTAGCACCGATGCGTCCAAATTGTTCTTGCACCATCCGCTGCATTCCGTACCCATCCTTAAACACCACTTGCGGGTAACAAATCAATTCCGGCCAAGGTACTCGATCGTACTGGGCCAAGGGATGACCCGCCGCCATCAACACCTCGATCGGCTCATTGTAGAGTACCTCAACCAACATTTCCGGGGCTTGAGTAAAATAGCGGTTGTTCATCACCACGGCTATGTCCACCAAACCGTCTTTGAGGACTTTCAGAGCTCGATCGCTGCCGAGGGAAGTCACCCGCAACTGCACGTTAGGATAGTCGTGGCAAAACTTTTGCAGCACAGGCGGCAAATAAGCAGCGCAAACCGAGTGAATCGCAGCCACGCACAGTTCCGGCTGCTTTCCCGCCAACAAGTCTCCCAATTCTTCAGCAGCATTTCGCCAAGTCTGACAGATTTTGCGAGCGTGAGGTAGCAGGCGTTCCCCTCCCACAGTCAGCTTCGCGTGGGCCGTGCGGTGAAACAGCGACAAACCCACGGAAGCTTCTAATCCCTGCACTTGGCGGCTAATAGTCGATTGCGTAACGCCGCACTTCCGGGCCGCTTGCTGAAAGCTACCGGTTTCAGCAACTGAAAGAAATGCTTGAAGCTGCTCTAAGCGCATGGAGGTTTAATTCGAGATGGTTTCAGAAATTTTACTGGAAGATAATCTGTGACATTAACCGATTTAGTAGCAGAATTTAGTAGACTTTGATACAGGTACAGATTAGTTTTGATTCCGGGGCGAGACGCGGGGATGCTTGGCTCTACGAATCAATTTGCTCGGGTAGGATTGCTGAGGGCAAAAGTAGAGGTCGATTCTCCAATGTTGAAGGGATTCCTGCAGCTGCAAAATTATAAAAAAATGGATTTAACAAAGAGAAATTCATCGAATTTTGCCAGCTTGTAGCTAAACGGTTTGAATGAACTACATAGTCAGAATCGCTTCATTACTTGCACTAAATTGCTTGGTTTATCCCTATGCTTTGGACTCTAAAACTCGCCTTAAATTTCTTACCTCCTTGGGCATTATAGTACCTGACTCTGCCTAAACCTCTCAATAAATGTACGAATATTGCAGGCAGGTTAAAACCTGTAGTGAACTTTCATCCCCGGACTAAAGTCACCAAAAAACGAGCGAGAAGCCCCTGGCTTTAGACATGGGGAGGAAAGCGGCTGCGACGACCGTCGCCTTGAATTATAATCCATAGGAATAGCCATCTTTTTTGTGAATAGGTTTGCAATATTTATGACTAATTCCTGCTACTCTTCCTTCGTTGTGGCGATGTCAAACGAACCGGATGCACGGCAAAGAACTCGTCCCGCATAGGAACCGATTTTCTTACCTGCGGTGACGGTCGCGCTGATAATATCACCAGTTTGAAAACAGAAATGGATTTGCTTTCTTGATTTATGGCGAATTGGAAAGCCAAACTTATCTGTACCGCACATCTGTCGCGTTCCGTGTCCTGCTGCCTTGACTAGCAGCGGTTGAGAGATCAGCACCTTTAATTCTTCGACTTTGCCTACACAAGCAGCATCTAACCAGTGGGATTTAGGTAGATTTAATCGAGTGCGATTGAATTTTGTCAACCCGCCACTGCCAGTAGAAACTGGTAAACCAGTCATACGGAGTCGGCTAAATAACGCCCAGCGAGTCGAATTGACCGCTGCTGCGTCTTTCAAGGGACGTTTTGCTTGAGATAGAATCCGTTTCAAAATCTCTGGCTTTTTAGACAGGAATTGCCCAATATCTTGAGTCCCCTTCTGAGTATTGCACTTTTCGCAAGCAAGGCAAAGATTAGAAATGCGGTTAGATCCACCCTTGGCTTTGGGATGAATGTGTTCGACTTGTAGCGGTGTATTGATAACGCCACAGTAGGCACATTTTCTATCCCATTTATTCAGCAAATATTCGCGGATCTCGTATCCACATAAAACGCCTTGCTGGTATTCAATTCCAGAAATCTCTGGATTTTCTAGTTGTTGCAAGTCAAAACGCACAAGTTCTTGAACAATAGAAGAAATGGGGGCGACCTTCATCAATCTAGTTACCCAGGTTAAGGTTGTTTCGACACGATGTTGTAAGCTTGGCGCTAGCCAACCTTTAGGGCGAACCCTATTCAGAAATCTCGCTTTTCGATAGCGAGTATGGCGATTCCTCCTACCTCTACGCAATGAACGGCGAGACTCAAGGCTGGCTTTAATAGCTTGACCTCGGTGAGTTAATTCTGCACCAAAGATTACGCTCTCTCCTTGCACTAATGCAAGTCCGCTCGTTTTAGAGCCAGGGTCTATTTTGAGAGTAATTGGCTCTTGGTGTGATGTTACCTCTACTTTGAGAATTATTGTGAATGGATACCTTTTGAAAACAGCAGCTTTGCCAGTGGTTAGCAATTTACGAGCCATTCCTGGGCGGATTGGATTGAGCGGTCGTTTATGGGTATCAAGCACAAAAACGAAATTAGACATAAAGTCCTCCATTGCTGGGTAAAGTTCGCTCCCTTGAATGTTTTATGAGCTTGTTAGACTGAAGGCACTGGCTCCGGCCCCGTTAAACCTGTTTAACTTTCAGTGATAGAGCGGAAAACTAGCGACGCATTCTCCGGTATCGTGACTCTAAAAACGTAGGTCTAATCCTGTCTCTGGTAAGGTTCGGGCTTTTTTATTGCACCGCTCGGAACGAGCCGAACTTCCTAAAAGCCCCCGCTTTTAAGCGTGGGGTTCCTTACTCTTGTTTTCTGTTTTTTTGTATACACTAGGAATTAGCGGGTCAGCAACACAAGTGCAACGCCGGATCGATCGCACAGGAAAGCCGAAAGGCGGCAATTTCTTAAGATTATGTCATTTAACCACAATTTTATTCTGCAAGGTGCATGTTGCCAGTGGCAGCCCCAGTTGATGGGACTGCACGCGGTCAGCGATTTGTTAATTGCCTTGGCTTATTATTCAATTCCAGCAATTCTGACATACTACTATGCCCGGAAGCAGGGGGACGTGCCTTTAAGCAAGGGGTTTCTCCTATTGGGATCCTGGTTTTTCTGCGCCGGGACAACTCAGTTGATGCAATTTTGGATGCTGGTGCATCCCAGCTACGGGCTGTCAAGTTGGCTCGCGGCCGTGACGGCTGTCATCTCTCTGTGGGCTGTAGCGTCCCTGATACCCTGGGTTCCTCAAATGTTGGCTTTGGCTGGGGCGGCCTCTTTACCAGCAAATACGGCGCTCTTAACCCAAAAGGTCGAAGGACCGCAAGCCGACTCTGCCATTAAAAATTCCGGATCATCCCCCACAACCGAAATCGAGCAAATTAACCAGCAATTGCTCTCCGAAATAATGCAGCGCCAGCGAGTCGAGGATATCCTGCTTGACACTGTAGACAAGCTGCAAGAAAGCCAAGAACGCTTCCGCGTTTTTCAGGAATTATCTCTAGACGGATTTAACGTGTTCCGCAGCATTCGCGACGAATCCAAAATTGTGGATTTTGAATGGGAATACGTCAATCCCGCAGCCGCAAAAATTCAGCTAAGCACCCCGGAAGCATTGGTCGGCAAGCGATTGCTGGAAGTGCGACCAGGCCATAAAGATAACAGTTTGTTCGATCGTTTCGTGCAAGTTGTAGAAACAGGAATTCCCCTCGAGACCGAAATTTATTACAACAGCGAAGGCATTGTGGGCTGGTTTCGGATTATGACTGTTAAATTGGGCGACGGCATTGCTATTTCTTTTAGCGATATTACTGGGCGCAAGCAAGTAGAAGCATCCCTGCGCAACGCGCTGCAAAAACTCACTTCTCATTTTGAAAATACGCCCCTAGCGGTGATAGAGTGGGATGAAAACTTTCGTCTCAGCGGGTGGTCGCCGGCGGCCCAGAAGATTTTTGGGTGGAAGGCAACAGAAGTTTTAGGCAAGCATTTTAGCGAATGGAACTTTATTTCTAAGGAAGATTTGTCAGAGGTAGAATCGGCAATTTATAGTTTAAAAAAACCCGACAATCGCTGCAATGTAGTTCGCAACATAAATTATAATAAGTGGGGTGCGTTGGTGCACTGCGAGTGGTACAATTCGGCTTTTTACAGCGATTCGGGACAGTTGATATCGGTGCTGTCTCTGGTTTTGGACGTGACGGAACGCTTTAAATTTCTGGAAGTGCTGCGACAGTCTGAAGAGCGGTTTCGGATTGCAGCAGAAAGTGCTAGCGATTTGATTTACGAATGGGATATCGAGACCGGCATCGTGCTGTGGTTCGGTCACGTAGATGAACATTTGGAGTACGAAAAAGGCGGATTTCCGAGGACAAGAGCAGCTTGGAACAGTATCTTGCACCCGCTCGACCGCGATCGAGTCCAGGCCTCGGTCGATCGGTATTTGAGTGCGCCACACAGTTCTGCCGCCCCATTTTTTCAGGAATACCGCGTTCAGTGCCAGCGGGGCGGCTTCCTCCACTGGATCGATCGGGGCAAAGCAGTGCTTGACAAACAAGGCAAGCCCTGCAGATGGATCGGCGTGATTAGCGACATCAGCGATCGCAAAGAGGCCGAAGAACAGCGGAATCTAGCCTTGGCGCGGGAACAGGCCGCCCGTCGCGAAGCCGAAGCCAGCGAACAGCTTTACCGCGTCCTCGCTGAAGCCATCCCGCAAATAGTTTGGACTGCCAGAGCCGACGGCTGGTTCGACTACTACAACCAGCGCTGGTTTGAATATACTGGCTTGACGCTGGAGGAAACTCAAGGCTGGGGGTGGCAGCTAGCCCTGCATCCAGATGACGTGGAACATTGCGTAGAAAGCTGGAATACCTCGGTACAGACGGGGGGGACTTACGAGGTGGAATACCGCTTTAAACGGGCATCTGACGGGGCTTATCGCTGGCATCTGGGCAGGGCATTGCCCGTGCGGGACGCAGAGGGGAAAATTCTCAAATGGTTCGGGACTTGTACGGATATAGACGATCGCCAGCGTTCGGCCCAAACAGCCTATTTTCGCGCTCAAGCTTTGGCTTTGCTGTCGTCGGCTTCCCTGGATTACGAGAAGGCGCTGCAAGGTTTGGCAGATTTAACAGTACCGGCCCTGGGGGATTGGTGCTGCGTGCATTTGGTCGAGCCCGACGGCTCGATCCGCTTGCAAGCAGTTGCTCACTCAGATCCGAGCCAAGTCGCTATGCTGTGGCAAATCGATCGGCGCTTGCCGCTAGACCCCCAGGGACGGCACGGAGTAGCAAAGGTGCTGCGGACTGGGGAGTCGAAGCTCTACGCAGAAATACCGGAATGGGTGATCGAGGCGGTTGTGCCGGATAGGGAACTGCAGTTGGTGCTGCGATCCCAGGTGCTGTCGGCAATCTGCGTGCCGCTGATCGCTCGCGGGCGGACGCTGGGAGCGATTTCGCTGCTGTGCGGGGAGTCCGGCCGCCGCTGCGGGGAGGGCGATTTGGTTTTGCTGCAGGATTTGGCGCGGGATGCGGCGGTGGCGATCGACAATGCGCGGCTTTACCGGGAAGCAGCGGAGGCCAACCGGATTAAAGACGAGTTTTTGGGAACGCTTTCTCACGAGTTGCGGACGCCTCTGAACGCGATTTTGGGGTGGGCCCAGATGCTGCGGCAGCGCCAGATGAGTCCGGAAAAAACCGCTGTGGGTTTGGAGACTATTGAGCGAAACGCGCGGTTGCAGACTCAGATGATTGAGGATTTGCTCGACGTTTCCCGGGTTGTGAGCGGCAAAGTGTGTTTGAAGCTGTTCTCGGTGGATTTGGTGCCGATTGTAGAAACGGCCGTGAAGGCGCTGAGCCCTGAGGCTGAAGCTCGGGGAATTGAATTGGTGAGTTTTTGTGACGAAGGGGTGAGCTCGGTGAGGGGCGATGCTACTCGTTTGCAGCAGGTGGTGTCTAATTTGCTCTCGAATGCTATTAAGTTTACGCCGCCGTCGGGTCGCGTGGAAATAAGGCTCTCGGAGGATGGGGAACCGGGAGCAGCCGGTGGCGCCATCTTGTCTGGGCCGTCTCCGGTTCACTCTGTTTCGATCGTTGTCAGCGATACGGGAATTGGCATTAGCAAGGAGTTTTTGCCCTTTGTGTTCGATCGCTTCCGCCAAGCTGACAGCACTTCTACGCGCAATTACGGCGGGCTGGGACTGGGATTGGCGATCGTCCGCCATCTCGTGGAACTCCACGGCGGCAGTGTCTGGGCCGAAAGTCCCGGGGAAGGACTCGGAGCGACTTTCGGAGTGCGGCTGCCCATAACAACAGTCAACAGCTAACTGTTGTTATGGGTTACTGGTTATTCGTTATTTTATTGATACCAGGACTCTGCTCTTGAGCGTAAGATTCATTGGTAAAATAGTAATGGCTGTGCGGTTCGTTTTTAGGACTTACTCCATTCACCACTAAGCCCAGGACGTGCTGGCTTGATTTCTTCAATAGCTCCTTCGCAAAAGCCACAGTACCAGAATTAAGAACTCCAGGTCGCACAACCAATAAAATCCCATCTGCTTTATTCCCCAGAATCAGAGCATCAGCAGCAACATTCAGAGAAGGAGCATCAATAATCACTGCATCATAAGTAGCCGAAAATTGCTTAATCAATAAAGTGATGCGCTGTGAATCCAACAGAGCCATTGGATTAGGCGGAATCACCCCGCAAGTCAGCACATCTAAATTATCCATAACTTGGGCTATCGCATCCCCAAACCCAGCTTGTCCGACTATGACATTGCTCAAGCCTACTTGATTGGGAAGTTCCCAAATCTGATGTTGAACAGGACAGTGCATATCCGCATCTACCAGCAAAACCTTCCGTCCTAATTGAGCTATCGCTACAGCCAAATTAGCGGATACAGTAGATTTGCCTTCTTGCGGTAGCGAACTACTGACAACAATCACTTTCAGCTCTTTATCCGAACTCAGGAACCTCAGATTTGCCTGAAGCATTCGGTAAGCAGCACTGCTCGAAGTATGAGGACTATCTCTAAGAACAATCTGTCGGGGAGATAGCTCTAAATCCTGGGCAGCAGACTTAAGCGGCCAGGAATTGCGCCGAGGATTTTTTTCAGACTTTCTATGGAAAGGAATCACCCCCAACAAAGTAAACCCAAATAATTCCCTCGCCTCTTCAATAGTTTTCACCGACTTATCTTGAGACTCTAAAAGCAGCGCCGCAGCTATAGCAAGCAGAGTTCCCAACAAACCGCCCGATACCAGGAATAAAGACTTGCGAGAACGCACTGGTTCCTCCGGAACACTCGGCTTTTGGATAATCCGAGCATTCCCCACTTGCTGATTTTCAGTAATCCGAATTTGCTGGAGTTTTTTCTGCAATTCTTCATAATCAGCTTCGGCTTCTTGGAGTTTTCTTTCTAGTTCCCGCTTTTCCTTCTCTAGTTTCGGCAAAACTTTTACCCGCTGCTTATAGGCAGCTAGAGCATTTGAGAGAATAGTAACTCGCTCAGCCAAACCCTGGCGTTCTACATCTACCTTGATAAATTCTTCTATCAGTTTTGGTTTCACCTCTCCTATCTGTAAACTTTGATTGAGCAACGGCTGTTGCCCACCTAAAACTTGTTGTATTTGTTGGTCGAGTAATTTTTTTATGGTAGATTTTTTAGTTTTTAACCTAGTTATCATGGGCGAATTATCCAGGTAGCGATTTTGCTCAATTGCTAACAGACGCTCTATTTCTTTGTACTCTTTCAGAGCTTCCTGCACAGTGCTAGATTGGCTGAGAGTGCTGGCGGTCAATGCTTGCTGGGGATTCATTTGTAATTCGTCTTCAAATGCTTTGGACTTAGCACTGGCATTGAGCAAATCCGACTTAGCTTGGTCGATTTTACTTTCTAGTTCCGCCATAACTGCTACTGCTGATTTAGATTCTTCTTCAAGATTTACAACTTTATTATCTTCTTTAAATTTGCTCAATTCTGCCGCTGCTTTCCGCATAGCTTGGTCGGAGTTAGGCAGTTTCCTTTCAATAAACTGTCGAACAGACACAGCGTCTAAGCGATTCACTTTTTGATTATTATCTATATAAAAATTCATCAGGGTTTTTACAACATCTGCTGCTATTTTAGGGTTGGGGTCTTTGTATGAAACCGTTAGGATATCAGCTCCCCGAATAGTAGCTACTGTCAGCTTTTTTTAAAAATCTTTTGTTTTTAGTTGATTATTTTTTTCGTTTTTTAGCTGGAGTCTCTTGATAGTTTGTTCGATATTTTCGACAGAACGAATCAGTTCTATCTCGGTAGTCAGAGGGTTGCTTTGCTCCGCCGCAGAAGTCAACTCTCCGATTTCTTTGCCCAATTCTGTTAAAGCAGATCCAGGAGTTGTTTTCTTAAATAACAGCTTTCCTTCTGCTTCATAAACTGCTTTTTCCTTCAGCGTGCCATAGGTCGTGAGTGCAACAACCGAGGCAAATACAGCTAAAGCTGGCAGCCACCTGCGCTTCAAAATCTGCCAGTATTCCTGAAATCCGATACCACTTTCACTTGATTCCATCTGTTCCTCCAGAAAAATAATTTTTTGTCAACTTTAACAGCCTCAGCTATTAAACTCATGATTGAGGATATTCATTGTATCACTTAAGTCAAGAACTGTCATGGTTAAAAAGGTTGTTTGTGACCCCCATTACCCCAAAGTTATATGTTTTTGTTAGGATAAAGTTATGGTGAGGGAGGGCAGTAGTGCTCTAAGATAAATGCAGCAATAATGTGGCATCTAAGAACTTAATCTACAAAACAATTAGGAGATGGGATATATTGTTGGTACTATGGCTTTAATCATATCACTTGAGTGATCCCCGATTAAAAGGCTGATCAATTTAAACAGACATGGTGGCAGAAAAAATAAATCATCCTTGAGAAGTAGATAGAGTTACGGTAAACTTGTTGTCTAGGATAGCGTGTGATGAATAAGAACATAAGAAAACTCAGTAAAGTGTTGGTGGGATTAAGCACCAGTCATTTTTTGATGATCGATGCAATTTGTTTGGCGATCGCACCCTTCTTAGCCTTGGGAATTCGTTTAGATGGTAGATTCAATCTCGCTCCATACTTGCAGAGTCTGGCTGTAATTACAGTATTATTTGTAGCAGTCAAACTTATAGTATTTTATGCCGGCGGCTTATACAAGCGTTACTGGCAGTATGCCGGTCTGGAAGAAATGGGACAAATAGCGATGCTGATAGGTCTATCGCTAGGAGTAGAAATTATCTTGTTCCAAAAACTCTACCACCTAAATAATTCGCCGATCGCAAATCTGCCACGCTCGCTGCCGCTACTAGACGCTATGATCAGCTTTTTGTTAGTGGCGGCTATTCGTTTCAGCATTCCCGCCCTCGAAAGATGGAACCAAAAACGGTGGAAAGTTCAGCGGCGCGCATCCTGGTAGTCGGTGCGGGCAGTGCAGGCACATCTCTGGTGCAAACGATGGAGAGGAGCCCGGAGGTAGGACTCCATCCAATCGCTTTCATTGACGACGACCCCAAAAAATTCAGCAAGCAGATTCGCGGACTGACTGTAGTCGGCAATCGTGGTAGCATTCCCCAAGTAGTTCGATCGCTAAATATCGGCAAAGTGGTGATTGCCATGCCCTCAGCTCCGGGAAAAGAGGTTAGGGAAATCGTAGAAATTTGCCAGTCAATTAAAATTCCAACCAGCACCCTCCCCGGCTTCAATGAAATCATCAACGGTTCTGTCAGTTTAAGTAGCCTCAGAGAAGTACAGATTGAGGACTTGCTGCGCCGCGAACCCATTCAAACTGATGTTGAGAAAGTCTTGGGATTGATTGGAGGCAAGAAAGTTCTAATTACTGGTGCGGGTGGCTCCATCGGCAGCGAACTTTGCCGGCAAATATTAAAGTGCGCTCCTAGGGAAATTATCATCGTCGGACACGGAGAAAATTCTGTATTCAATATTCAACAAGAACTAGGAAAAATCCTGTCAGAAATCAAAAAAAACAGCAAAACCCAAACAGATATTACTCGGGTGACAGCCTTTATGGCCGATATTCGCGATCGCGATCGCTTAGAGTACCTTTTTATAACAATAAGACCAGACATCATTTTTCATGCGGCGGCTCACAAACACGTACCCATGATGGAATTAAACCCCCCGGAAGCGATTACTAACAATGTGCGGGGGACGAAAAATCTGCTGGATATGGCATTGAAATACAATGTGGAACAATTTGTGATGATTTCCACCGACAAAGCGGTGAATCCAACTAGCATTATGGGAGCTAGCAAAAGAGCTGCCGAAATGCTGGTGCTGCAAGCAGCCAAAAAAAGCAAAAACCCCTTTGTAGTGGTTCGTTTCGGTAATGTTCTTGGCAGCCGGGGTAGCGTCGTACCTACTTTCAAGCGACAAATTGCTGAGGGCGGGCCGATCACAATTACCCATCCAGATATGACTCGCTATTTCATGACAATTCCCGAAGCAGTTCAACTGGTTTTGCAGGCCGCAGTCATCGGCGGTGGCGGGGAAGTATTCATGCTGGAGATGGGGGAACCAGTCAGAATTTGTGATTTAGCAAAGGATTTGATTCGGCTCTCAGGATATGAAGTGGGCAAAGACATAGAAATCGAGTTCACAGGGCTGCGGCCTGGAGAAAAATTGTTTGAAGAGCTGTTTATTCCGGGCGAGAAATACAACCGCACTAAACACGAAAAAATTCTCAGTCTTGGCAATGCCAGCCGCCTAGTGAAAGAAAATATTGACGAGGAAGTAGAAGCCCTTTGTCAAGCAGGCGATCGCAATGATGCCAATTTAATTGTCTCAATGCTACAGCAGTTAATACCTGAATACATACCAGGATATTCCACAGCCAATTTGCACGCAAATACAGCCAAAGAAACAACCGATACGGCAAAGATTAGCAGTGCAGCATCTGTTCAGTTAGAGAAGAATTTGCAGGTGGCTCTTGCCAATGAGGAGTTTCGGGTTTACTATCAGCCGATCGTCTGTCTGGAAACCGATCGAATTAGTGGTTTTGAAGCGCTGTTGCGGTGGCAGCACCCGAATCGAGGTTTGGTTTTGCCAGAGGAATTCCTACCAGCGGCAGAAGAAACCGGCTTGATTGTTCCTATTGGCGAGTGGGTACTGCGGCAAGCTTGCAGCCAGATGCGGGTTTGGCAGTCGCAATTTCGTCTTAACTCTCCTTTAACAATCAGCGTGAATCTGACTAGCAAACAGTTTTTCCAAGCTGGCTTAATCGAGACGATAAACCAAATATTGAATGAAACAAATCTCGATGCTTCTAGTTTGAGGTTAGAAATTCCTGAATATGTTGTGACGGAGAATTCCGAGTTGGCTGGGTCTGTTTTTCTCAAACTTAAAACTTTAGGTGTGCCAGTACAAATTGACCACTGCGGTCTCAGTGATGTATCCTTAACTCAACTCTATCAATTGACGCGGCTGAAGTATGGGAAATTTGACAGTTTGAAGCTAGATTGTTCTCTAGTCAGGGGGCTTGATGCTAGCAAACCCAACTTAGAAATTCTTCGGAAAATTATGGCGATAAGTCAGGATTTAGGTATGGGTATGATTGCTACAGGAGTAGAAACGATCGGGCAAATAGCTCAGCTCAAAGCTCTGAAATGCGTCTACGGACAGGGATATTTTTTCTCTAAGCCTGTAGAAGGCTCTAAGGTAGAAAAATTGATGGGGGATCTGGCTGTTAATAGTTAAGGGCGCATTTGTTAATATTTTTTGATTGGAAATACACGATTTTAAATAGACAAATTAGCAAGCAGGTAATTAGCTACTAATGCAACAGTTGAAACCACTAACACTACGCCGGAATTTTTCTTGGACTTTCACGGGCAACCTCATTTATGCGGCTTCCCAGTGGGGGATGTTGGTGGTGCTTGCTAAATTAGGCAGTCCTGAAATGGTGGGTCAATTTACCTTGGGTTTGGCGGTGACAGCACCTGTTATCATGTTTACTAATCTGCAACTGCGAGGTATCCAAGCGACGGATGCCAAAGGGGACTATGTTTTCAGTGATTATCTGGGTCTGAGGTTAATTGGAACTGGGTTAGCACTCTTGATAATTGCGGGAATTACGCTCAAAGCTGGATATCGCTGGGAGACTTCGTTGGTGATTTTGGCGATCGCACTGGCGAAGGCATTTGAGTCGATCAGCGACGTGTTTTACGGACTGATTCAACAACACGAACGGATGGATCGGATTGCGATCGCCCTGATGATTAAAGGGCCTTTGTCGTTATTATTTTTAGGCATCGGAGTTTCCCTGACTGGGAGTGTTGTAGGGGGAGCGATCGGATTAGCAGTTGCGTGGGGTTTAGTTCTCTTCGGCTGGGATCTTCGCAATGGTAGATTAATTTTAAAGAATTCCTCCCATGGGAGAGAGCGAGAAGATTTATTAGTTGCCGATGCTGAACCTGCAAAAAGCCAAAATCCCTTGTACCCGCGCTGGGAGGGAAAAACTTTGAGCAAGTTACTTTGGCTGGCTTTACCTCTGGGTTTTGTGATGATGTTGATTTCGCTGAATACTAACATTCCTCGATACTTTATCGAGCGGTATTTGGGCGAACGGGAACTGGGGATTTTCGCTGCAATGTCTTACCTGATGGTGGTTGGGCAGATGGTAGTGAGTGCGCTTGCGGAGTCTGCAAGTCCGCGGCTGGCAAAATATTATGCGGCGGGAAATAGCACTGCTTTTTGCACACTTTTGCTGAAGCTGGTGGGGGTTGGCTTGATGTTAGGTGCGGCGGGGGTTTTTGTCGCTGTTGTTGCGGGCCGGCCAATCCTAACTTTACTTTATAAACCTGAGTATGGCGAGCGAGCTGATTTGTTCGCGTGGCTGATGGTGGCTGCGGGTATCGGATACCTGTCGTCTTTCCTGGGTTACGGGATAACGGCGGCTAGGTACTTCCGGGTGCAAATGCCTTTGTTCGGTTTGGTAACGGGGACTTCTGCGACCGCTTGTCTTTGGTTAATTCCAACACAGGGAGTGCGAGGGGCCGCGATCGCGCTGATCCTTGGGGCGATCGTTCAAGCAGTTTTTACCTTGGGAGTGATTGTTCATGCACTATACAGACTCAATAAATATCAAGGAACAAAATCAAATATCGACTAAGCAGCGTCCCATCCGTATTCTTCATGTTGTCGGCGGTATGAATCGGGGCGGAGTCGAAACTTGGCTGATGCACGTTTTGCGAAATATCGATCGCGATCGCTTCCAGATGGACTTTCTAGTTCACACGGAGAAACCCTGTCCTTACGATGACGAAGCTTGTGCTCTTGGTAGCAAGATTATCCCGTGCCTCTCTCCGTCAAAACCTTGGCTTTACGGTCGCAACTTTAAACGAATTCTACGCGAATACCGGCCCTATGACATTGTTCACAGTCATGTCCACCACTTTAGCGGTTACGTTCTCTATTTGGCGAAACAAGCAGGAGTACCTGTCCGCATTGCCCACAGCCATAACGATACCTCTGCAATTGATGCCAAAGCAGGATTACATCGGCAGTTGTATCTAACTTTAACCAAATGGTTAATTGATCGATATGCAACACTTGGCTTGGCAGCTAGCTACAAAGTAGCAACAGTATTATTCAACCGAGCTTGGAAAACGGACTGGCGTTGGCAAATTCTTTACTGTGGCGTCGATCTGACACCCTTCCGCGAGCTTGTTGATTCTGTTGCGATTCGCGCTGAATTCGGCATCCCTGCCGATGCCTTTGTAGTCGGTCATGTCGGCAGATTTGAAGAACAAAAAAACCACCAATTTCTGATAGATATTGTGGCAGAAATTGCCCAGCGAGAACCTAAGACGCACTTGCTGCTTATAGGTGACGGTTCGCTGCGATCGGAGATTCAACAAAAAGTAATTCAAAATGGCTTGGCTAACCGCGTTACATTCGCGGGTCTGCGACCTGACATTCCTCAACTCATGTTGGGCGCTATAGATCTGTTTCTATTACCTTCGATTTACGAAGGGTTGGGTTTAGTATTAATTGAGGCACAGGCGGCAGGACTGCCTTGTGTCTTTTCAGATGTTGTTCCAGAGGAAGCTAATGCAGTCAAACCTCTGGTGCGGCAAGTTTCTTTGTCTAAGTCAGCATCTGACTGGGCAGAAGCGGTTATATCTGCAAGGAGTGCTGCATCAGCTATTACCCAAGCCGATACTCTAGCTGTCCTGGAAAACAGCCCTTTTAATATTGCAGTCAGCGTCCAAAAGCTGACAGAGGTTTATGAAGTTAAATTCTAAAATAACTGAAACTAATCGTGTTTTTCCTTCTAAATTAGAACTACCTTTCTGGTTGACCTTGATGTATTGGGGTTTAATTCCAGCAACCCGAAATCCTTGGTTTGAAATTGAAGCTGTCCCTATCAATTTTAATGATATACTTAATATAGCTGTTGCTTTATTCTACTTATTACTACCAGCAATTTACAAACATCCTCTCAGCTCAATTCGCAAAGCATGGCACTACCACTTGCCAAGTTTGACACTTATACTCATCTTGTATGCTGCCATATCTACGGAATGGAGCAATATCCATCCCAGCGATTATAAGCCAATGCTTTATACTCTGATTTTAGCAGAGTCTGCCTTTTTACTCGGATATAACATCATTAGTAAGAGGTCTCCTGAATCTGTGAGGCAATTTCTATGGCAGTTGACTGTTTATGTGGCAGCACTAGGACTGATTTACTCAGCATCATCTTTTTTATCTTTGGGGTTGGGAGGCGATACTGATAATACTGCTAGCGATTTTGGGGTTAAGCGAGTTAAGGGTCCTCTGTTTGGATCGAGTACTGGGTATTTTATTTTATTGCCAGCTTTGGGATTTTCTATGCAAGAGGTTCTTAAAAGTTCTGGACAAAAACTTTTATTTAAAATTGCTGTACTTTTTTCTCTTGTCTTAACTCTTTTCGGTCTTGGATCGCGGGCTGGACTACTACTTTTTTTCTTATTTTTTATTCTCGTAGTCTTATTTATGAAAAATAGAAAACAGGCCGCAATATCTGTAGCTTTAATGTTTATAGTTGCCTTGGCTGCAGGAGGATTGTTTTTCTCACGAGCTAAGACAGACCGTTTGCAAACTTTAGAAGATACCAGCCGTTCTGATACATATCAGACATCTTTTACGATTATATATCGACGAGATGACAATATTAATATAGTAGGTTCAGGATATGCTTCCTATTGGCCTTGGTATATTCCGGATGTTCAGGATGCTCGCAAGATAGGTCAGTATTATAATTTAGTATGGAATCCTTATGGAAATTTGTTATACCATCCTCACTCTACTTTTCTTCTATTGATTTTAGAGCTAGGACTTCCTGGCTTAATTTACTTTTTATTCTTGTGGGTAATATTTTTTATTCTTTTGCTTTCCAATATCAGCAAGGCTGAATTTCCTATCTTTAATTGTAGTATATTTGCATCGGGAATTTCAATGTTTTTTGATTTTTTTATTTTTAAATCGCCGCAGGTAAATACTATATGGTGGATTTTTTTATGTGGTGCTTTAGCATTAAATTCAGGTAATAATCAATCTAGAATTAAAAATAACAAAGATCCTACATTAGAATGAATGGTAGACTGACACTAGCTGAATTTACAATTAGTAAAATGAATAGAGAAGGGGATACATGACTAAGAAAAGAAAAATAAATAGGTGGTCATTTCGAATAGTTATCAGATTATCTATATTGTTGATGGCGACACTGATTGTTGCTTTTACTGGCTACAACAAAATTGTCAAATTTACCTCATCATGTCCTGCTGCTGTTGCCGCACCTGTCACTCTAACTCCCAAAAACCAGCGAATAGTCGAAACTAGGGTTGACGGAACTACGGTAATTGACAAGAAACCATTTTTTCCCTTCGGTTTCTATCATGTTTCCTGGGAATCCACCGCCCAAGAGCGCAAGTCGGCACTCCGCGACATAGCTGCTGCTGGATTTAACACAATTCACGCTTCAGCTACCAACCTAAATGATTATGGAGAATTTTTAGACCAAGCAGAGCGGCTGGGAGTATATGTTTTAACAGAGCAAAATTCCATCGGACTCCTGAATTTAATCAACGCCTTTAAGCAAAAACCAGCGGTATTGGGTTGGAATATTGCCGATGATGTTGATAATGGCAAGCTAGTTCCCCAGGAAGTGTTGAAATTTCATCAACAAGCAAAATTAGCCGATCCGCATCATATCACCTATATCAGCGGCTATTCAAATAAGATTAAACAATTTGGAAATTGTGCTGATGTACTTGCCATGCAATCTTATCCTATTGGTAATGGCAATGATGAGATATCATTAACCTACGATCGAATTTCTCTCGCCCGCGATGCAGTTAGTCGCGATAAAAAAGCTGTTTATGCAAACGTACAAGCTTTTGCTTGGCAAAACACAAAAAAAGGGGAATCCCATCCCATCCGCGTACCCACCTTTGATGAAGTAAGAAATATGACTTACCAAGCGCTGTTAGCAGGTGCGAAAGGAATTATCTACTACACTTATCACGATGGAGATTGGCATTTATCGTCATACCCAGCTTTGTGGGCGGGAATGAAAACTTTAGTGCCGGAAATTAAAGCAATCAGTTCCCTAGTATTAAATGGGCAATTAAATAAAATTGATGTCGGAGTAGAAAAGGTAATTGCTGGTATGTGGAAGGAGCGAAACCAATCTTTAATAGTGATAATTAACCGTTCTTACGAACGCCGAGGAGTATCGATCGCAATTCCGGGAAGTTTTAGTCAGATAAAACCTATATTTGACAATCGTCCTGCCACTCTGGTATTAAATGCCAATCGCCTATCGGGGTTTCTCACACCTTTGGATGTTGAAGTCTATCAAGCAACAACAGAATTTTAGATTGAAAAATTGCAGATTGCAGGTTGATTCAATTTAGAATTCCCTATTCCCTCTTTTAACTCAAAACTCAAAACTCAAAACTCAAGACTTTTTTAACTCCTAACCCCTCTCTTTCCGCTATGAACGTAGTCGTAACTCTTGAACATCGCTTCGATCGCACGCCAGATGGCATGGTGTGGACGCAAACCACCTTCCCCTATTCCTTTTGGACGCGATACTTACAAGTATTTGATAGCGTGCGCGTAGTAGCCCGCGTGCGAGATGTACCGAATCTGCCTTCGGACTGGAAAGAGGCAAACGGGGAACGAGTTTCCTTTGCCGCCATACCCTATTACATTAGACCTCTTGCGAAAGTCTCAGGCGATCTCTAATTTAGTCTTTAAAGAAAGTTCATAATTATAAATACCAGCGATCAAATTAAATCTTAATCCGAAGCGCCTTCTTCGATTCCGATATCTTGATGAAAGTATTCT
>NZ_JANMZH010000123.1:0-32690 GCF_031383065.1 Microcoleus sp. OTE_8_concoct_300
GCGGGACGCCCATCCCACAATAACAATTAAAATTGTAAGTTATTTAATTCGCGATCCTAAGCGGATGTCAGCGAATTCGGATCGGATACATTGTTTCAGACCGATTCTAGAGAACACTCGATAATATCCCAGTCAATGGCATCATCTGGGAACAAGGATAATTGCCCTGGAGATACGTTAGATTGACCGCGATTGTGATAGGAAAGATGGCAGGCAGTACACAGAGCAATTAAATTTTCTGGGCGATTATCCTCGGGTATCCGATTGCGATGATGCACGGCTAAAGTTAAGGCACATCGTTCAGATTTGGTTAAGTGGCTTTGTTTACCGGGTCGGAGGCATTGTAGATGGCACTTAGCACAGCGCCACCCTGCATTTTCTTTGACCGAGAGTGCAATCTGTTGCCAATTTTCGGGATACCTCTTGGGCTTGGCCATAGCTTATTTCTCATAAGGGGCGCGATCGCTGTTGCTGTTGGGGTGAAATGAGTAACTATACAGAAACTTATGCTAAGGCTGAAACAATATGATAATCTTGATCTTACTCGCTAAATAAATCTCTTACAACTACAGGAGGGCATATGCATTTATCTTCTGAAGCTGAAAAATTCCCTTCGGATAAAAACACCTTAATCAATACTCTCTTAACACTTTATAAGTTCGTCAAATTTGCTTTTATTTTTTTTCCAGGGCAATATAATTATAATTATGATTATATTCGCAGCCTCGCTATGACGACTTCGCCTCCATTGCCTTTGATTAATCTCAATATACCAAGCCAAGAGCTACCCAATATAAAATGGGTCACTCTAGTCATCCAACAAATAACACTTTTGAATGCGAATAAAGCTCGACATTTTGATAATGGCATCGCATCTTTTAGCGTGCGTTCTAGCACAGAAGAAAATTCAGGGGTAGATCACCACATAGAAGTATTAAAAAATACTGAACAAGAAATTGAAGCGGCTGATAGTAAGGGAGATTTGAAAGATATTGCTTGGAAAATAGCCTCTGCTGCCAAACACATTACGCAAGAGCTTTCTCCTGAGGGAGTATCTTTCAGTGTACGTGGTAGTGAATCCGTAGAAAGTTCTGCAATGGATGAGCAGCTTAGAGAGATAGATGAGCAATATGCTCAAGCCTACCAATCTAGTAAACCTTCAGAGGCATTAGACTTTAATAGGGGCTCTGACTTGGAAGATAGGTCAGGAGAATCGTTTGATTTAGCTTTCCAGGAAATTATTAAAGAAAACATAAGGTTGTTAGATTTAGAAAGTGAGGAAAGTTCAAATCTAGATTTTTCTACAGCAAGATTTCAAGATTTTGCCAGTTTGGAGAGTTACAATAGCTTATTTGTAGATATTCCCTTACCGCAGATTAGCAAACGCTTTCAAGAAGATTTGATTTTTGCCTATATGCGAGTTGCTGGACCCAACCCACTTATGCTCCAGCAGCTATCAGAAAGAGATCAACCTTTGCAGGTTACCAACGAAAAATATCAGCAAATAATCGAAAGATTTAAGTTTGCCGACTCACTTGAAGCTGCTCTGCAAGAAGGTCGCCTTTATAAAGCCGATTATTCTATGTTAAAAAATATGGCACAGGGGAGTTTTCCGCACAACGTCAAAAAATATCCTGGTGCGCCTTTAGCATTATTTGCGGTTCCCCCAGTTAATAGTTCATCTCGTTCTCTAATTCCTGTAGCTATTCAATGCCAACAACCTTCTGTAAGTGAAAATCCACCAGTATTTACGCCGCTAGATGGCGACAACTGGATGGTAGCTAAAACCATTGTTAATATGGCAGATAGCAACTACCACGAGTTAGTTAGTCATTTAGGTCGCACTCATTTATTTGTAGAACCTTTTGTTCTAGCTACTAAGCGAAAATTGCCAGCAAATCACAAATTAAGAATTTTGCTAGAGCCTCACTTTGAAGGAACTATATTAATTAATTACGGGGCTCATAAAAGCTTAATAGCTCCCGGAGGACAAGTAGATAAGCTTCTGGCTAGCACTATTGAGGACGATCAAGTTCTTGCCATTGAAGGAGCAAAAAGCTATCTGCACAGCTTCAATGATGTAATGTTTCCCAAAACCTTGACAAGTCACGGTGTTAGCGACAGCGATCAGTTACCTGAGTATCCTTATCGAGATGATGGACTGCTGATTTGGGATGCTATAAAAACCTGGGTTAGTGCTTATTTAAGCATTTACTACACTAGCGACCAACAACTACTCAAAGACAAAGATTTACAAAATTGGGCACAGGAATTAGTTTCCGACCAAGGGGGTCGCTTAAAGAATTTTGGAGAAGATGATTTAGGTGGGATTAAAACACTCGGTTATTTAATTGATGCTGTCTCTAGTGTCATTTTTACGGCAAGTGCTCAGCACGCGGCAGTAAATTTCCCTCAATCGGAGTTAATGAGCTATGCGCCGGCTTTTCCTTTGGCCCTCTACTCCCCAGCACCTACAAGTTCTGAGGAACAAGGGAACTTTATGAGTATGCTACCTTCCGTAGACCGCGCCCAAACCCAAATTGAGGTACTTGGTTTACTTGGTTCGGTATATTACACGAAGCTAGGTCAATACAACAAAGGACACTTTAAAGATGCAAAAGTCATGTCCTATCTGGGTCAATTCCAAAATCAGCTAAGAGATATTGAAGTTGAGATTAGCAAGAAAAACTTTTCCCGGCTCATGCCTTACAAATTCTTGCTCCCTTCTCAAATTCCGCAAAGTATCAATATTTAGCTCTAAGCTGTTGTGCATTTAAATTGTATGTTGAGGGCTGGCTCTCCTGCCTACCCCCCAAGAGTAAAAATTTATTTTACTATGCAATTTAAATGCGGATTAGCTTACTTTATTGATTCCGGCAGCGTTACCCAAAGTAGCTGCCTGATAACGTAGGCCCAGAAGCGGAAGCAAAACACCGCCATCAGACCCCTGGTTTCTTTATCCAACTGTTCAACCAGTTTTTCTTAAGTGAGTAAATGCTATGCCAATTGAAAAAGTCCCTAATACTTCCTTGAATTACTACCTGATTGCTTTTGATAAGGATGGTAACGAACGTGAGGAAGCTGATGGGAAGAAACTGAGCGAACAAATCTTCTCAGCACTAGCTAATGAGCCAATAACAGATGTATTCCTTATGAGCCACGGGTGGATGGGCGACGTTCCCGCAGCGCGACAGCAGTACAACGAGTGGATTGGCGCAATGGCTAAACAAACAGCCGATATTGAAAAAATCAAGGAGGTGCGATCGGGATTTCGTCCCTTAATGATTGGGCTGCACTGGCCTAGCAAGCCTTGGGGCAATGAAGATTTGACAAGTTCGGTGTCCTTTGACGTGAACGACGAAGATCCAATCGATCAGTTAGTTGATGAATATGCCTCGCGCATCGCTAACACTGAAGCAGCACGGCAAGCCCTGCAAACAATTCTCAGGGCGGCGAGGGAAGACAACACACTTGATAGCTTGCCACCAGAGGTACTGAACGCCTACCAAGTGTTGAACCAAGAGGCTGACTTGGGTAGTGAAGGTGAAGGTGCGGCACCGGGTTCGGATTGGGAAGGTTTCGATCCAGAAGCCATCTATGAAGCGAGTAAAGATGAACCAGTAAGTTTTAGCACCGACAGCAGCTCAGTCTGGGATAAGATTTTGGACCCCCTGCGGGTACTGTCTTATTGGAAAATGAAAGAACGCGCTCGCAAAATCGGTGAGAATAGTGGGTTCAACTTGTTAAAAACACTGCAAGAGAATGCTGCTGAAACGGTGCGATTCCACCTGATGGGTCACAGTTTCGGATGCGTTGTTGTCTCTTCCATGCTCAACGGTCCGCAAGGGAAGGCTACGTTAGTCCGCCCCGTGCATTCTCTGGCTTTGGTACAAGGCGCTGTATCGCTCTGGTCTTATTGTTCAAAGATTTCATACGAACGCGATCGCCCTGGTTACTTTAATACAATCATCGCTCAAGGTAAAGTCGCAGGTCCGATCGTGACAACTCACTCGCAGTTCGACTATGCAGTCGGCAGGATGTACCCCCTAGCTGGAAAGACGGCCTTTAGCAGTGTGGACTTTGCCCCCGGTCAATTGCCTAAATATGGCGGAATAGGCAGCTTTGGTCTAGGTGGAGATGACCTCGCAGCGGAAAACATAAATATGCTCCCCTGCGATGCCTCGTATCACTTTAAACCGGGCAAAATTTACAACCTCGAAAGCAGCAAGTTTATTTGTGCGAACCTGGGAGGGCCAACAATGGGTGCCCATTCCGACATTGCCAAGCCGGAAGTCGCCCATGCTGTGTGGTCGGCAGCTTATGCCAGTTAACCGCCAGAGTTAGATCAAATTTATTGGCCTGCGAGAACAGATAGAGACTCAGAAAGCCGCTGTTAAAAAAGCTTGTGGGGGTTTCTATCTGATTCACTCAAAACTCAAATTGTGATTATTCCCCCAACCAACCAGGAACCAAAAATATGAACGAAAAAGACTTGCTATTTTTCAATGGGATTAATGGCGCTAGCGGTGATTATTTGCTACCGCCATTGAGCGCCGAGCAAGTATCTAGGATTGCCCAAGGCGAAGAATTCGATCCAGACAATCTAGAAGATATCCAGCTAAAAAAGCTGCAAAAAGAAGTGCCTGGCTTTGCTCCGATAGAAGGAGTAGATCCCAAAAACCTAGCAGAAACAGGTTGGGGAGTAATCTTCGCTTACGATGCCGATCCGGCAATTCGACAAGCGCTCAGCAAGCTATTAGACCATCGCAAAGAGCAAGCCACTAAACAGTACGAGCGTTACTATCAGGAATACAAAGGTCCCCAAGGCTATCGTTACGACAAGGCAAAAAATCAGTACGAGTCAAAAAAGAATTTCTTGGCACGTCAGGGAGTAGGGCCAGGTCCAGCCGATCCGAAAAAAATGCCCTACTACCTGTTAATTGTTGGCGATCCAGTAACAATTCCCTATCGCTTTCAGTCCCAGCTCAGCGTTCAGTACGCAGTGGGTCGCATTTACTTTGATACGCTACAGGAATACAGGCAGTACGCTCACAGTGTAGTAGCAGCTGAAAGTGGCAATTTCTCCCTATCCCCTAGCGCGACCTTTTTCGGTGTGTGCAACCCAGGAGACGCTGCCACTAATCTCAGCACTCAAGACCTCATTCAGCCTTTATCTGAATGGGTTTTCGAGAAGCATCCCGACTGGGATGTGAAAACGATTCTCAAAGAAGAAGCAACCAAAGCCCGCTTGGGGCAATTGCTAGGAGGGAGTGAAACACCTAGTTTGCTTTTCACTGCCAGTCATGGCATGGGCTTTCCCAATGGCGATCCGCGTCAGTTGCCCCACCAAGGCGCACTGCTGTGCCAAGACTGGCCCGGTCGCGAATGGGGACGAAAGCCGATCCCGGAAGATTTTTACTTCTCTGGGGACGATATTGGCGAACAAGCGCAGCTTTTAGGAATGATTGCTTTTCATTTTGCCTGCTATGGTGCTGGCTGTCCGCAAAAGGATGAATTCGACGGTCACTCTAAATTTCTTTCCGAACGACCCGATATTGCGCCATATCCCTTTCTTGCCCGCTTGCCGCAGAAACTCTTGAGTCATGCCAAGGGAGGTGCCCTCGCTGTCATTGGTCATGTCGATCGAGCTTGGGGTTGTTCTTTCTCTAGTTCAGATATTCGCGGTTCAAGTACGGATAAACGGCAGATAGCAGTTTTTCAGAGTAGCGTGAAGCGTCTACTGGAAGGGCATCCAGTAGGATCGGCAGTGGAGTATTTTGACGAGCGCTATGCCGAAATCTCCTCCGACCTCAGCTCTGAGCTAGAAGAGATTAAGTTTGGCGCGGTTCCCAATAATCAGAGTTTGGCTGGGATGTGGACAGCTAACAATGACGCCCGCAACTATGCGATTATCGGCGATCCAGCAGTGCGGCTAGTGGTCAGTAGTAGTAAAGATGCCAGCACCGATCGCCCTACGATTGAAACTGTGCATTTGCCTTCTCATCTGGCACAGGGTTCGGCTCAGGAAACTCCTGAGCAAGTTGTTGATGAAGCTGCTCTGAAGCAAGTTCAGACGCAACTTTTATCATCATTAGAGCAATTTGTCAATACTGTCCAAAAAGCTCCTGTTGACAGCGCCGAAAGCCTGCAAACAGCAACATCAATAGCCACTAATCTCTTGAATGTGTTGAAGGGATTGAGTTAATAGCGATCGCGCTTAAGTGAACTGTGGCGCGGTCAAAGTCCGCGCCGCTTTCAGGTTGCTAGGGGGCGATCGCAACAGAGGGCTTGTGTCCTCGTTTCGGTTTGAGGATCACTACTTTTTTGGTGAACTACTAGGAGGGATACCATCACAAAGATGGCGATCGCTCTCACTGAGCTCGACACTGGGGTTCTTGAGGTAGTCGCGCACCCAATTGCAATTGATTGATAAGAGTTCATCCAGTCCGCCAATCTGCCACAGGCGAACAGTACCGTCTTTTCCAGCAGTGACTATGCGCTTGCCATCCTCGCTGAACACGGCGGTATTAACCTTACCTTGATGCCCTTTGAAAACGGCCAATGGCTTCTTGCTAGACGACCGATCCCACAGACGGGCGGTGCCGTCTTCTCCTGCAGTGACTAGTAGCTGGCTATCGGCACTAAACTCCACACTCGATATCTTACCTTGATACGTTTTGAAAACGTTCAACCGCTTGGCTGACGGACTTTCCCACAGACGGACGGTGCCGTCTTCTTCAGCAGTGACTGCGAGCTTGCTATCGGCACTAAACTTCATACTCGTGACTAAGCGCTTCTTCGGTATAGAAGCCCGCTGCTTGCCAGCCCAAATATCCCACTTGACGAGCCCGTATTCTCCAGCCGTGACTAAGAACTTGCTATCCATACTAAACGCCACACTCCACATCTTTCCATTAGGCGATGTGAAAGGCGGCTTCAACGGCTTGCCGGAAGTCTCCCACAGGCGGGGGATGCCGTCTTCTCCTAAAGTGACTAGGATCTTGCTATCCGGGCTGAATAGGGCGCTCTTGACCTTACCTTGATGCCCTTTGAGAACGGGCAACGGATTGCCAGAAGTGTCCCACAGGCGGGCGGTGCCGTCTTCTCCACCAGTGACTATGAGCTTGCCATTCCTGCTGAAATTCACACTCCAGACCTTTCCTTTATGCCCTTTGAGAACTTTCAACTCCGTGCCCGAAGTGTCCCACAGACGGGCGGTGCCGTCTTCTCCACCAGTGAGTATGAGCTTGCCATCCGGGCTGAACTCCACGCTATTAACCTCACCTCGATGCCTTTTGAGAAGGGTCAACTGCTTGCCTGTAGTGTCCCATAGGCGGACGGTGTCGTCTTTTCCTGCAGTGACTAAAAGTTTGCCATCCGGGCTGAACATGGCGCTCTTGTCCTCACCTTGATTCATTTTGAAGACGAACAACGGCTTGCCTGTAGTGTCCCACAGGCGGACGGTGTCGTCTTTTCCTACTGTGACTAACAGCTTGCCGTCCGGGCTGAACGCCACGTTATTGATATCACCTTGATGCCCTTTGAGAGTGACAAACAGCTTGCCTTTAGTGTCCCACAGACGAGCGGTGTCCCACAGGTTGGCGGTGTTGTCTTGCCCACCACTGACGAAAAGCTTGCCATCCGGACTGAACGCCACGCTATTGACCTCACCTTGATGCTTTTTGCGATCGGTCGATCGCTCCTGGGAAGTGTCCCACACATGGGTGATGCCCTCGTCTCCAGCAGTGACTAGAACCTTGCCATCCGGACTGAACGCCACGCTATTGATATCACCTTGATGCCCTTTGAGAACGTGCAACTGCTTGCCTTTTGTATCCCACAGACGGGCGGTGTTGTCTTTGCCAGCAGTGACTAGAACCTTGCCATCCCGGCTGAACATGGCGCTCTTGACCTCGCCTTGATGCCTTTTGAGAACAGCCAACGGATTGCCTTTTGTGTCCCACAGGCGGGCGGTCCCGTCTTTTCCTGCAGTGACTATGAGCTTGCCGTCCGCGCTGAACATGGCACTATTGACTGCGCCTTGATGCCCTTGGAGAACAGCCAACGGATTGCCTTTTGTGTCCCACAGGCGGGCGGTGCCGTCTTTTCCTGCAGTGACTAGGAGCTTGCCATCCGGGCTGAACACCACGCTATTGACCTTACCTTGCTTCGTTTTGAAATCGGACAACTTCTTGCCAGAGGTATCCCACAAGAAGATAGTTGACACCGCGCGAAATACGCTTTCAGATCCACTGGTAGCCAGAGTCTTGCCATCAGGGCTGAAAGCGATGTTATAAACTTCCCTTTGAGGGGTTTCTAAATGGTTCAGTTCCTGACCTGCATAAATTGTCTCAGACAGCTTGCCTAGCACTTCATTCCTTAAACCAGCCTCTGGCCAAAGTCTTTGCCAGAACGACTGCTTGAGTGCTTTCGCAGCCCGTAAACTTTCTATCCGTGCGTCCAGTGTCTGATTAGAAGCCAAGCGGGCTTCAGCGGATTGTAGAAAAGCCTGAATTCGCTCCATTTCTGCTTCCCTCCACTTAATTCCAGCAAAAATGGCAAATCCACCCAAGATCAAAGCCGAGAGCGCCGCCGCCATGAGTTGACGCTGTTTGCGTTGTTCCTCAAGCTTGCGTCGTCGCTGGCGCAACTGGACACAAGCCTTCACATATTCAGCCTCAAGTTGATTAAGTTGCACAAATTTGGGGTGCTTCGACAACACCTCTGCATCTTCTAATCGTCCCCCCTGATGGATCAGATAAATGTCTTTGTCTGGTTGCTCCTGGTGCTGCTGCCACTCCTGAGCTGCCTGATTGATGGTTTCTCGCAATAGCAACTCATGGCGGTTCTGATTCAACCAATTTTGTAACGTTGGCCAGTAGCGGATTAAAGCTTCATGGGCAACTTCCACCTCTTCCTTCCCCGTAGCTTCGTTGCGACTGGTAACTACAAGCCGCACCCCTCCCCCAGCCAACTGCTGCACCAACTTTTTTGTCACTGCTAAATCATCGCCTGTTGGCACCAAATCCTCTAACTCCACTCGTCGGCGCGTGTCCCGTCGTTTCTCTCCTGGTATGGCACTCGCATCCAAGCGGGTTAAGCGCAAGAAGATATTCTGGACTTGTTCTTGCTCAGCAACTGACAAGCTATTGTAGAAATCATCGGCAGTCTTAGCTATTGCCTTTTGGACTCCCCCGATCGCTTGGTACTCCTCATCGCACAGCCAGCGCCCCCGCCGCCGCTTCCACAGTTCCTGCAAAGCATATTGCAACAGTGGCATCGCCCCAGGCTCCCCCTGCACATCATTGAGAATCGCGTGACTCAAGCCAGCTTCAAAGCGCAGTCCCCCCCTGTCTGCTTGCATCTTCATTGCTGTAATCAGTTCCGCAGGTTCCATCGGCCCAACCAATTTTTGTCGGGTTTCAATCCGCTTTCTGAGTTCCGGGTAAAAGGTACACTCTCCCAAAAAGTCTGCCCGCATTGTAATTACGACTTTCCGCCGATCGGCAAATTTTAATAACTTGTCGATGAATTCGACCCGCTCGGCTTGATCTTCACAGAGAGTGAATACTTCTTCAAATTGGTCTACCACTAATATTGAATGATGCTCTGATACCTTCAATAATCTTTCTAATCGTCTTTTTAATTGCCTCAGTGGTTCCTTTCCAGGTGTCATGTAAGCCCACTGAAGGCTTAGCTCCTGTTCTTTGAGCTGAGGAATCAGCCCTGCTAGTACCACCGATGATTTGCCACTACCGGAAGTGCCGATTACTGCTAAGAAATTGTCCTTCGCTAGTTCCTTCTGTAAATCTCTAATCAGTTCATCACGCCCAAAGAAGAACTTGTGGTATTTTTTGTCAGCGAAGGAGGATAGTCCCGGAAACGGACACTCAGCCTTGTATCCTGGTGGTTGCTTACCCAAGGCTGCCAGAGCGTCGAAGCTGATTTCGATTACTTGCTCGCAGAGGTTGTTGAGTTCTACTATTGCCTGATGACGCTCTTGACGGGCTGTGCGTGACTCGGCTCCCCGTGTATCTTTCAGCGCCTTTACCTGGGTTTCAAACCTTTGCTTGAGTACGGAGGCCTGAGGTGCTCGCTCTTGGAGAAGCTGCTGGAGCTTTTCCATACCATACTCGATTTCCTCGTCTGTGAGCTCCCGATCGTCGAGGCGATCGCTAAATAAGGGACGCCCACCCAAGCGGCTAAACAAAGCCGGGACAGCAATATCGTGCCGCTTGGACAGTCCGGCCGTTGCCTCTTGTAGCGCTGTATCTACCTCTCCGGACTCTCTGAGTCGTCGGTAAAAGTTCTGTCCTAGAGCTAAGCCTGTCTCGACGCTCACCTTGCGCGTCATTGCTACTACCGCAGGCATCCCCAAATTTCTGACCAATCTTTGCCCTAATCCCCCTAATCCTACTTCTGCTCTGGGGTCGGCACTCTCGCAAGTACACAGGAAGGTAAAGTGAGGTAAGCTCCTTTGATGATTACCGATGTTTTTGAGTTCTGAAAGTAATTCTTCCCCAGTTACTGGCTGAACTTGGTTATCTGCTTTTGCCCAGTACAGAACTGTTTCTCCGTTATCCAGCAGCTTGCCGTGGGCGACAAAGTGCAGCAATGTGTATGGCTTCTGGGCGTTAGTCAGTTGCTTTGACAGTTCTTGTAGGGTTGGCGGCCCGATCGCCCCTGCAACATCATTTGCCAAAATTTCGTAAGGAATTTCACCCAGTGCTTCTTTGACTCCAGATAAGACTGCTTCAACGTCAAAAGGTGCTAATTGAAATTTACCTATATTAGAGGGACTCGCTACCAGTACCAGTGCCCGCAAGTCGCGCCGTCCAATGGCGGGAAAGCGGCGATCGATAATAGTAGGAATGTATAGGGAAAAGGGCACGCGCTGGTTGCGGGCTAAAAGATGCCACTCCCCGTCGCCATCAATCGGAGCACACAGCCTTTCCCAATGCAAGGTTTTGATAGGGTCATTGTCAGCCGCTTCGATCGACAGCAAAATTCGTAACACGGAGTCCTGACTACTCTGGGATAAGGCACGAACAAAGGTGTCGTATACAGCCCCTCGAAACAAAGCTTTGCCAAGATGGGTGCCATATTCCCTCTCGTTTTCTTGCTGTTGAATGAGTTTGTTCAAGTCCTCCTGATTTAGCTGGAGGGTTTCTTTTGAATGGATGGTTAGTCCGTCCGGTTTCTTACACCTAACAACAATGGGCCAGCTACTCTCCCCTGATTTGCTCTGAATGGTTATCTCAAACTCAAAGACGTTCATGCCTCATCTCCTCTCATTATCTCTCCCTCTATATATAGGCTAACAACAAATAATTTGTCGTTATGTAAGACTAATTATAACGTAAATATAAAACTCATCACACCTGAGCAGGGCAAGAGATAAAAACATACATTTTTAGTAATTTTTTTATATCAATTAGGACTTTAAGCTGTTGCGGCATTTAAATAGAATGTCAACAAACAATTCGGTGTCTTGTGGGGTGGGCCTAAGAGCCCGCCCTGAATATGCAATTTAAATGCGTGACAGCTTAATAGACTTTAAGCTCAAACAAAGCAAAAACTGGCTTTATAGATAGTAAATACGTCCATCTTTTCTTGCATCTAGCTCGCCAATCTATAAAATATAGCTGTTGTCAAAGCTGACAAAGCAAACCGTAAATGTCTCTATAGCCTTTCTCAATTAGATGAAGTCTAATAACAGCAGTGGGTAAACCACAAGACAGAGGTCTGGTTCGCTAAGAGAACTCAAATGCGATTACCCAGAACCCTCCGACAATGGTTTATATAGCAATTATTGCAGGAGTGGTAAATTTTTTACCCCACCCCAACCCTCTCCGAACTCGCGGGGAGGCAGTAAGAAATTCACAAATGATTTAGGATTACTATATGTTCTCGTACTCTGACAACAAAGAATACTTTTAACCTTTAAATATTACATTTATTGCCAGCGAAAAACTGCAATAATCTGGGGTATAAATATTAATTGATCCGCACTTTTAATAACTTGTTCTATTTTTTCCCTTTAGGTATACCATACATATAGTTTTTCCTTACCGTATAAGCATATTTTAAAAGCTTTGCAACAAGCTTTATGAGGATAAAAACCTCGAATGGGATTCCATCTGTCCGCTCAATAATTTTACCGATCGCAGCACCTAACCGAAAAATTATTCCTTTGATACAAACGAGTTTAACATCACTTTAATTCAGGTAAGCTCCACCCCTGCACTACCTTTGTAACAGCATCTCTGGTAGCCTCTGCTCCAAAACCCCAAGCCATCAGTGCAAAATAATCCTTCCAAGGATTATCTCCAAAAGTAGGTTTATCAACATAAAGTTGGCTAAAACCTGCTCCGGCTAAAAACACGATCGCTATTATATAACTACTCACAGTAAAAACCTTCAAACGTACATTCGCACCCGAAGCTTGCTGTTCCCAACTCAATAAGCTAGTAGAGGGTGCCGGCCCCAGTAAATTTATCATTATATCCCGGATTTGAACTCCTGTGGCGATCGCCCCCGTCACGTTTACTCCGAAATCGAGGTCTGTCGGATCTACCATATCTTCTTGCTGCGAAAGCAATTCTGTAATTTCTGCGATCGCTCCTTCTACCTCATTCCTTAAATTAGCATCTTTTGTTAAATCAGCAGGCTGTAAGCTTGCTATCCGCTGTTCTAAATTTTGTAATTTAGGCTGCCAATTTTTGGCCTGTTCAACTGACAACTCCTCGCTGAGACTATAGAGTTGTTTTATTTTAGCTTGGAGTGAAAGGTAAGAATTCACTTGTTCAGCTAATCCTTGGAGTCGAGCGCGCAATTGCACAGGACTGTCTAAATCGGGAGCGTCTCTTAGGGCATCTTCCAAACTGCGATGCACCGTCTGTACAAAAGGAACGCTCCGCTCCAGATCCTGTAACTGCTGCTTAATTTCATCAGCATAACCTAACTGTGCCAACCAATCAGCACGACCCTTGAGCCATTTACTCTTGACTAACTCTGCTTGCTGAACTGCCTTTTTGGCCTCGTCCCAGCGTTCCTCTTGAAGCGCCATTTTTACATCAATTAAATATGTTTCGACTTTCGCTTTAAATGGCTCAAACTTTAAAAAATCTGCATCATCTTGCATTTGGATGCGAAGTTGGCTGACTCGGACTAAAATCTCATCGCGCGGTTTCCCTTGATTCCGATAAATGGAAACACTGATGCCTAATGCTGACCCTATTAATAAGAGGAGTAATGGTAAAAACCAATGGTCTTTAACTTTTATAGTTACAGGGATAACTTGCTCTCCATTTTGGTAACTAAACCACAGCTTTCCGCTAAATTCTCCACTTCTAAAGACTTTATTCAGGTCAAACTTTACCAAAGCCATCATGAGATTCTGGTTGGTTGGACTGACAGAAGGTTTTTCTACAGTAATTGCCTGGGCCGGAAAAATACTATCCCCATCACTCCTATTCAAATCCAAGGGGATTAACTGCAAATTATTTATGGGCGTGTTAGTTTGCAGGACGATATTGCGAGTTGCAACAGTTCCACGCATCCCTGACACTGTGACTTGAGGAGGCTCAGTCACGACTTTGCCTTGAGCATTAGCACTCATAGGGGCTAATAGCTCCAAACTCGCTACTAATAATCCAATTGTTACTAACTTCAAATTCAGGGAGAAAACTTTTTTCAGAATTTGGGCAATAAAACTTGCAAAATTGATGACCATTTCGGCAATTTGGGTAGTTTTTTCTCTGAGGTTAACCATACTTAACTCCTTTTTTCGTATTTAATTATAGCGGTTCTCAGAAAAGTGAGGTATGCCCTATGCCCTATGCCCTATGCCCTATGCCCTATGCCCTATGCCCTATGCCCATGAGTACCTCATCTTTCTGAGAAAGGCTATATGCTTTTCTAATTGAGAATAAATTTGAAAGCAAACAATCTCAATTTTTTACACTATTCACTGAATTTAGGCTGAGAGCGATCGCCTAACTTAAAAATTCAAGATTTGCCTGTTTATATGGCAAATGACCATGCTTTTGCTCCGCTAACACCCCTAAAAATAGAGACTTTACGTAAGTTCTATATTCTTGAGAAAGCTGATACTAGGGGCAAAAAAATACTTACCGCCTTTCATAGTGCTCCACAGACTAAAGTCATATTTTTCGGTTTCCGATTGCCCCCACTTTTTCAGCCATTTCTGAGTTCCTATGTGTAGTACCTGCGACAGTTGTGCTTGTTGTATGTCATTTAAAAGTCTTTTTCTACCCCTGTATTCATGGCTTTTATCCCGCAATGACTCCAGTCCAATACGATTATATGCCCAAACTAATTGGTAAATCCAACTAAGACTATAGCTAGTTCTTTGTGAAACCACTCGGCTACTTCTACCAGATGCTAATACGGATTGACTGCCAAAACCTTTATTGACGGTCAACCATTGTCACAACCGCCCTTAAAAGCACTGTCCCTCGCTGTTGCCCAGAAATGCAACCTGGGATGCACTTATTGTTACGCCCAAGAAGGCAGTTTCGGGGGGTTTGCCAAAAATATGTCTTGGGAAGTGGCAAAAGCGGCTGTGGAGCGATTATTGGAGGAAGCGCAACCCGAAGAACGCGTGAATCTCTCTTTTTTGGGTGGAGAACCTTTAGTAAATCGTCAATTAATTCATGCTACGACTCAGTTAGCTTTCGATTTATCGCAGAAAAAAGGTGTGAAAATTGGCTTTTCAATTACGACGAATGGTACTTTACTTGAACCTGAAGATGCAGACTTTTTTGAGCGGTATGGATTTGCCGTAACAGTAAGTTTGGATGGTGTGGGGGAAGTTCACGATCGCACCCGTTCGTTCAAAAGTGGCAAAGGCAGTTACGAGCGAGTCATAGCTAATATTAAACCGTTACTATCCCAGCAACGACAAATGCAAGTTTCCGCCCGCGTTACGGTAACACCTAAAAATTTGTACCTGCGAGAAACCTTGGAGCATTTTATCGGTTTGGGATTTCACAGTATCGGCTTTTCTCCCATGCTGAGTTCGCCAACAGGACGCGAGCAAATGGAAACAGAAGCTCTGCAAGTGATGCTCGCACAAATGATTGACTGCGGGCAAGAGTTCGAGCGGCAAACAGTTGCAGGAAACCGCTATCCCTTTGCCAATATAACTTCAGCAATACAACAAATTCATCGTGGCACTCATAGACCCTACCCTTGCGGTGCAGGTGCAGGATATATGGGGGTATCTGCGGAGGGAAATCTCTCTGCTTGTCATCGCTTTGTCGATGATGAGGCTGGTTTTATGGGGAGTCTGAAAAACGGGATCGATCGAGAAAAACAAGATCGGTGGTTGGCAGAAAGACAAGTCGATCGTCAAGAACCTTGCAATAGCTGTTGGGCGCGTTATTTGTGCAGCGGTGGATGCCATTATGAGGTGATTCATCGCGGTAGACCTGCTTGCGATTATATTCGGGGCTGGTTGCATTTTTGCTTGCAAACTTACGTCAGTCTCTTAGAAAAATCCCCGGATTATTTTACGGGCGATCGCATTCCTATTTGAGTTAACAGGACTTAGACAAAAAAACCGGGTTTCTATGAAAAATCTTCGCTTTGGGGTTAAATACTTACGCAGAAACCAGGTTTCTAGGTTCCTAACGCAGAGGCAAGGAAAGCGGATTTATTGGGACAATCTTTAATCTAAAATCTCAACTCTCAAATCTTAAATCGAATGACTGCTAATTTCCCAATAGAAACCGAAGTTTGTGTGGTGGGCGGTGGACCTGCTGGTTCTAGTATTGCTCGCAGATTGGCACTTTTAGGTCACGATGTTTGTTTGATCGAACAAGCGACGTTTCCTCGGCCCCACATCGGAGAGTCTTTGCCGCCGTCTATTATACGGGTGTTTGAATTGTTGGGCGTGCGATCGCTAATCGAAGCAGCCGATTTTTTGAGAAGCAATCAGGCGCGAGTTCGTTGGTCAAGTACCGAGAATAGTTGGCAGTCGCACCCCGGAGAATCTGGGTTTCAGGTCGATCGCGGTCGATTTGACCAGTTACTATTAGAAGCAGCCAAAGAAGTCGGGGTACGTGTTTTGCAACCGGCACGTGTCTCTCGTCCCCAACGGCAAGGACAATATCAATGGTTGGTTCCCGTTCGTTCGGGTGATCGCCACTACACCATCAAAACACGGTTTCTGGTTGATGCGACGGGAAAACACAGCCCGCTATCTGAGAAAAAACAGCGTTATTCTGCGGCGACATTGGCATTGTACGGTTATTGGAAAAATATCAGTTTTCATGGTGCAGAAAGTCGCGTGGAAGCAGGTGCAAATGAATGGTTCTGGGGCGCATCTCTCCCAAATGGTACTTTCAATGCAGCGGTTTTTCTGGATAAGCAGCGGTATGCCCAAATAGGAGGCGATCGGCAAAAATTCTATGAAGATATACTAGCAAAAACTACTTTATTCCCAGACTGTTTGCAGGGCAAGTTAGAAACTCCGGTGCAGCTTTGCGATGCCTCATCTTATTTTACCACAGATCCGATAGGGCTAGATTTTATCCGAGTTGGTGAAGCGGCACTTTCTATCGATCCGTTGTCTTCCCAAGGCGTACAAGTGGCAATGATGTCTGCTTTTACTGGCAGCATTGCAGTACACACAATTTTAACCCAGCCAGATAGCACCGATGCCGCGATCGCTTTTTACCGCGACAGACAGAGAGAAACAGTCGATCGCAATCAAAAAACAGCGGCCCAATTTTATGCCGAACAAGATATTTATCCTGCTACTTCTTTTTGGCAAAGTCGCGCCCATAAGCCCGCGATCCAAAACCTAACTGAATGGCAATTGAATACTTCTCTCTTTAACCTCAACAGTCGCATCCAGTTGTCGCCTGCGGCAAAACTAATGCTCGCACCTGTCATCCAAGGCAATTTAATTGAGAAAGTTAAAGCCTTGCACCATCCTGGATTAGAGCGACCTGTGGCTTATTTAGAAAATGTTGCGATCGCCAGCTTCCTCGATGAATTAGTTGCGGGAAAAACCATCTTGGAATTGAGGCAGCAATGGTCAAAAAAGCAATCTTTGCCAATTTTTTGGGAATGGCTACAAGGGTCTTAATCTCAACATATTATCGTGTTTTTTGCCCCTAATTTATACTTATTCAAAGGAACAAGCAATGACACTGAATCGCGATAATTTTAATGAATTTTAAAAAAAATACTTATCTAAATTCTATCGCTTTGAACGAGGCAGGTGGATATTTTTACATATTGAAGGTGAATCATTTGACCGAGGGTTTCAGCACGGCTATTTGCTTGCCCAGGAGCTAGATAAAGCCTTAACAACAATTAAATTTACCAGTGAATGGGATACCGGAAATACATTCGATTTGTTTGAAAATGTAGCCATAAACTTATACGATCATTGGTTAGACAACGACGAGTTAGGTGGAGAAGTTAAAACTGAACTTGAGGGAATTGTAGCCGGAGCTTTGAAAGCAGGTGTAGAGATTTCCTATCCAGAGATTTTAGCTTGGAACGCCAATATAGAACTGTTGGATAATTGGTGGTCTCAAGATAGAAATACACAACCCGGAGAATTTATGCGAGGTCATCACTGCAATTCCTTCATCGCTACGGGTGACAAAATAACTGCTGACGGTGGAATTGTTCTAGCTCACAATACTTGGGATACATACATCAACAGTAACTCCGCTAATATCGTCATGGATATTCATCCCGATCGGGGAAATAGCATTTTAATGCAGAGTGCGCCCGGTTTTTTGCACAGCGGTACTGACTTCTTTTTAACAGGTATTGGAATTATTGGTGCCGAAACCAGCATTGCTGGATTTTCTGGATATGAGGAAAAGAAAGCTCCTGAATTTTATCGAGTCAGAAAAGCCATGCAATATGCCCAAAGTCTTGATGAATGGATGGAGATAATGCAGGTTAATAATAATGGGGAGTATGCCAATAGCTGGTTAATTGGAGATATCCGCACAGGAGAGATTGCGCGGCTGGAATTGGGATTAAAATATGTGGGTATAACCCGCAAGCAAGAAGGATATTTCTGGGGATGTAATGTTGTCGAAGATCCGAGAACTCGCAATCAAGAATGCGATAACGTAGGGTATTCCAACCTACTCCAAAGTGGGGGCGTCGGGTGCGTTGGGAGCAACTTCTGGCTGAGTATTGCGGGAAAATTAACATTGAATCTGCCATGGCAATGATTTCCGATGATTACGATGTTTACCTCAAAGAACACAATTCATCTAACCGCACCATCTGTGCTAGGTTCGATCGCGATTCTGCTCCCTTTAATCCTCTAGAATTCGGACCTTACGCTCCTTAGGGAGCTAATGATGGTAAAGTAACAGATAGTACGATGGCTAAACAAATGAGTTTCTTGGGTCGCTACGGACATCCGGACGGCTCAACATTCAATGCTAAACAATTTTTAAAAGAACAGCCTCAGTATGCTTGGCAAGGGGAGTTTCTCAGAGATAAACCTCATCAGCCGTGGGTAAATTTTTCCGCTCGTAACAAAGAATAGATTTAGGCAAAAAATGGTCGCTCTGCGCTTACCAAACTTTCCTGATTCTCGGCTTGACTCCGACTCTATGCTCATCAAAAAACCCCACTTATATTTGAGATTTTAGTGCATATCGCCATGCCCGAGCGAGTCTCCATCAGCCACCATTTCTGAGAGAAATGTCAGGGGATTGCTCATATCAGCAGCGAAACCAAGGATGGCGCGATCTCGATGTTCGTAGATTAAATCTCCCTGAGCATTAAACAAGAAAGTTGCGCCTCGTTGAGTGAGATAACCAGCATTTGGAACATAGGTTTTCCAATGACTCAGCACTTCTCCCATATTCCGCAGCCGTAAAGTTGCTAATTCAAATGGACGCTGGAAGCCCTTGCCACCTGCCCACCGGAAAGTCGAACCTCTGAGGGGTGGAAGAGGGAAAGCCTGGATAATTTCGTCATCACCAATTAATTGAGGTGCTCTTGTGTCGCCTCGATATCCTCTCCATACTTCTGCCAGAGTCCCAGGGCTACCAATCCCTGCACACATGAACAATAGATTGAGGTAAGCATTCATAGCAGCCGATAAACCGGGTAGTTTTAACGATAAACCTGGATACAGGTCAAGTTTTTGGTGCAATTGGGCGGTGGGATCTACAAACAAACAGTCGCTAGTCCATCCTGTATAACCACAGAATCGCTGAGAGAGTCCCACAGAATGAATGATCCTATAATAACAGAAAGATAACTTCAGTGTGCAGCCTATCTTATGTCTCTAAAATCTATCATGAAACTGACTGAGTACGCCAAATCTCTTTACATCAAAACAGCTAAAAAACTCAAAGGGACTGACAGACGACAATTCATGGCATTCGTAGTCAAAGGTTTGGGAATAGGTGGACAAACCTTGGCAGAACGGGAGTTGGGATGGAATAGACGCACCATCCGTAAAGGGATGCAAGAGTTGAAAAGTGGTCAGCCAATTATTGATGGGTTCCACCGTAGTGGGAGGCAACGGGTTGAAACAAAATTACCCAACTTCTTGAAGGATATTAAATCGTTAGTAGACCCACAAAGTCAAATTGACCCTAGCTTTAAAAGTACAGGATTATATACACGAATCACCGCCAGTGAAGTCCGTCGTCAACTAATAGAACAATTTGGTTATAGTGATGAAGAACTACCTTCAGTAGAAACAATTCGACGAAGATTGAATGATTTGGGTTATAGCTTAAAACGAGTTCTTAAAACTAAACCCATCAAGAAAATCCCCGAAACTGAAGCCATTTTTAAACAGGTAACACAAATTAATACAGAAGCTGACCATGACCCTAATACTCTCCGAATCTCCATTGATGCTAAGGCGGCAGTCAAAGTTGGAGAATTTGATCGAGGTGGTAAAACTCGGATGCCAACTATTGCACTCGATCACGATTTTGCGACTGAATCAACTGTGATTCCCTATGGCATTTTTCTGCCTGAGTACAACGAGTTATTTTTATTCTTCGTTACTTCTAAACTAACGGCTGATTGTATAGTTGACTTACTTGAAAATTGGTGGCAAACGGTCAAACACCGTTTTAGTCACATTCAAAAATTGGTCATCAATCAGGATAATGGACCAGAAAATAATTCTCGTCGCACTCAGTTTATGAAACGGATTCTGGATTTCGCCACATCATCTCAACTGACGTTACAACTGGCTTATTATCCGCCATATCATAGTAAATATAACCCGATAGAACGTTGTTTTGGTTGGTTGGAAAATCATTGGAATGGTAGTTTACTGGATACTGTTGAGACTGTAGTAAATTTCGCCAAAACTCTCACATTTAAGGATAAAAATCCAGTAGTGACATTGGTAGAAACAATTTACTCCACAGGAGTTACACTCAACAAGTTAGCTATGGCAGAAATTGAAACCCAGATTAATCGCCTCCCCAATCTTCAAAAATGGTTTGTGGAAATTTTCGCTAAACCCACATAGCTGTTGGATCATTTTTTTTGTGGAGGCCTCCTAGATAAACCCGCCCCCACCCAACCAATAACCTAGATTAACCTGATGTGCGATCGAATGCAAAGAATATTGATTCGGATTTGTCGTTGGGCAGGGCGGGTTTATTTATTTTCTCAATTAGTGGCAAAAATGGTTGGCGAACCCGCCCCTACAATAATTGCGGGCTATCGCAGAAAAATTATGTCGATCAAGATTTTTTGTCGGCGGGCTTTGAGCCTCATTCAACTTCTCCAGTTTCAGGTGCAATTTCTTGATCTACTTGTTCAAAATTCACTTTATTATATATATCTGCCACAGCAATTTCAAAGGATACTGAAGCAAGCGCGATCGTCTCATCCAATTCATTGTACTCAGCAAACGACCATCGCTTATCATCCGTCTTAGAAAAATGTTCGATATATCTCCGATTTTGGTCGATCAATAAGTATTCTTCAAGAGTGGGAATTGTGCGGTATCCCTCAAACTTTTTGCTGCGATCGTATCCTTTAGTTGAAGCTGACAAAACCTCAATAATTACCCTGGAATTGGTAATCGTATCGGTGCGGTTATTATAATACTCCGGCTTCCCACATACTACCATCACATCGGGATAGGTATAGATGCGCTTCTTGGGTATCCACAAGCGGACATCGCTCATGAAAACTCGATAGTCGAGTTTTTTGAACGCAAAATTTAGTTCGGCATAGAAATTGCCAGCTATTTGATTGTGATTGGTAGAGCCACCGGCCATAGGAAATATTTCACCGTCAATGTATTCGCTTTTGTAGTCAGCAGCTTCTTCTAGTGCTAGATATTCCTCGATTGAGTAGTATCGTTGTTCAGTAAGTTGCATAGTTCTATTAGAGAGCATTTAACTGAGACTTTTGTTTAGTGTAACATTTTTGGGTAAGCTTTTTAAGGTTGAGTTTGTGTAGGGGGTTTTTGAGATTGTTGGTTTCTCGTATGAATTGTTGGTAAACTCGTCCGCACCCAGCCGATCGCCTAGATTTATCTGATATGCGATTGCATCCCAAAAATGTAGATTCGGATTTGTCGTTGGGTGGGGGCGGGTTTTCGAGATTTTTGGTCTGAGGCGATTATGGTTGGTGAACCCGCCCCTACGGTAATTTGGGGAAACACGCTTATTTTCGAGTTACCAAAACCCAATCGTCGGCTGTTTTGACAATCTCAGCATTCTGCAAACCTAAATGTTTTAAAACTGGTTTTTCTAACAGAAAATAAGGTTGAGGAGGAGATTGCCATTTCTGTTTGAGCGTCGGCGCGTCGGCGACAATAACTTGGCGTTGACTGTAAAAATTCAGCGATGGACGACCCAAGCGGTGAGAAGTAAACACCTGTTGACCGGCGGGAGTTCCTGTGCGGACAATTTCGGCGATCGGCTTAACCGGATAATCCTCCGCCAGTTCCCAAACCCAGTTATCTGAAGCCACCAATACCAACAGCGTCAGGTAAGTTCCCCAAATTAAAACTAATATAAACTGCCGATCTTTGCGGTGCAGCAACACGGCCGCCAGTGTCATTGTCAAAGCTACAAACATCAGCATTAACTGCAAATCTCGCTCCGCCGGCACAATGTAGTTCCCAATTTGCACTAAGCCGCTGAAGTAAATGCAGCCGACAACACCAACTACAGCCACTATTGCGAAAATCGCCGGATGAGGCAACAAAGAAATAGCATCAAAACGTTCTTCTGCTTCCTCTTTGACGGGCTCTGGCGGCAGCCACAGTTGATCCCAAACTTCAGCGAGATAGCTGCCAACGGCCACAGCAAAAGCTGGATAAACTGGCAAAACATACCAAGGCAATTTAGTATTCATCACAGAAATAGCCAGCAGATATACTCCAGTCCAAACCAATACTAATTTTGGTCCGGGAAAATTGCGATTTTCCCAACTCCAAAACAGCCCTTGCAGCCAAAATAACTGCCACGGCCAAGCTAATTTAAAAATTTCTAAAAGATAATACCAGGGCGGGCCTTTGTGATTGCTTACAGGTTCCGAAATGCGGAGGAAAGATTCGTTAACTAAATTAGTGTGGATGAAATATTGGCCGTAGTGCAGCCATTGGGCAAAATACCAAGCAGCTACTGGCAATGTTCCGATCGCCAATCCGCCCCAAAGATACCCCGAAGTGAGGAGTCGCGGAGTATCCCAAACCAAAAAAATACAGCCAACAGCAGCCAACAGCAGCCCCAACATGACGCCCTTAGTCAGGCAAATGAGTCCCAACCCAATCCCCGCGCCCAAAGCGTAGCGCAAGTCGCGGCGCGATCGCAGCAAACACCACATCGCCCCCAGCAAAAAACACAAAACTGCCCCATCCAACATCGCCAAACGTCCGTGCCGCACCACCGGTAACAGCGTCAGATAAACGAGGGCAGAAAAAATGGCGATCGACCGTCTGGGAAACAACTCCCTGCCAATGGCGTAAAGCAGGGGCACTGAAGCCGCCGTCAGCATCGCCGGTACCAACCTCGCCGTGAATTCGCTGACGCCGCCTGCTGCAAAACACAGCCCGATTAGCCAGTGTACCAGCGGTGGTTTGTTGAAATAAGGCATTGAGTCGATCGTCGGATACAGCCAATTTAAGTTGCCGCGCCAAATTTCGCGGCTTACCTGCGCTGCAATGCCTTCATCCCAATCCCGCAACGCCACACCACCCAGATTCAGCCCGAAAATCAGCACTGCAGCCAACAGAAAAGCCAGCATCCACAGTTTGTCTGTAAAGCCGTCATTCCAGCGATTTTTCGGTTTGCGGCCCAGGAATGGAAAGATTTCTGACATAAGTTAAGAGAGTTTTGAGCGTCCCAAACTGAAGGTAAACTGAGAAAGCAGTTATTTGCGACTAGGAAAATACATGAACTTGCCTGTAATTATAGATATTATCATTGGCTTAGTGTTTATCTACCTGACTTTAAGCTTGCTAGCTTCGGAAATTCAGGAACTGATTGCTACTGTTTTGCAGTGGCGGGCGGAACATTTAAAAAAGTCGATCGAAGTGCTGATTTCTGGCGGCAGCGAAGGAGCGAAAGATCCCGTGCAATTTCAGCGAGTCGGACAGTTAGCCCATTCGATTTACGCCAATCCGATTATCAAGGATTTGAATCAGGGAGCGAAAGGGGTTTTATCAGAGGGATTCCGCTCTGTTACGCACCGCATGGGGGACTTTTACCGCGGAGTTACGGGTACTAAAAATGTTTTCGACAATAAATCCACTGGGCCTTCTTATATTCCAGCAGAGTGTTTTTCGGCTAGCCTTTTGGATACTTTAAAGATTTATAGTTGGCTCAGCTCTATCTCTAAAACCCGATTGGAGAGATTTAAAAATTTACAGTTGGCACAAATTAAACTGATTGGAGAGAGTCTGAATCTGCCTGACTCTACTAAACCGATTATCGAGCAAGAATTTGGCTGGCTGACGGCGGAGTTTAATCGAGTTATTGAAGACTATAAAAACGATGTTGGAAGTTTGAACAACAGCTTGGATCGGATGTCGGAAAAGCTAGGATTTTATATTAAGGATTCTCAGGTTTATCTACCAGAAACAGAGCTGGCAGGAAGAGAATTTCAGAGGCAGATGGCATTTGTTAAGGCTCGTTTTGACAGCGAAGTTGAGCGGGAGGCGCTGCTAGGTCAACTGCAACCGAGTTTGAGCAATCTGTTAAATACAATTAGAAAAAGTCAGGAGACGGTAGCAGAAATTAGGGAGTCCAAAGAAGACAGTCTGATTTACAAACAAATTCAAGACACCTTGGACAGTATGCCAGAATCTTTGAAACGCAGCCTTTATGTTTTAGCGCAGCGCGCTGAAAAAGGCGGCGGAGATGCTCAAGAGCAGTTGGAGCGGTTTCAGAAAGAAATTGAAATTTGGTTTGACCAATCGATGCAGCGTGCTACTGGCGTTTACAAGCGGAATGCCAAAGGGGTTGCTATTTTGCTCGGCACTGCGATCGCTATCGCTGCTAATGCTGATACCATTAATATTACTAATCGGTTGTCGAAGGATTCCATGCTGCGATCGACTGTTAATTTGTACGCTCAGCAGTTGGTGGAAAAAAATGCTAACACTAAATTAGATACTTTAGCCAGTCTGACAAAAGTTCAACAGGATGTCGATCGAGCTTTGGATAATGTAGCTCTGCCTTTTGGATGGAGCGAACCGAACAGGTTAGAACGAGATAGGCAGGGGAATTTATTGTGGCCGGCTTTCATAGAAAAATTGTTTGGTTGGATATTGAGCGGCGTAGCTATTTCTATGGGAGCTGGTTTTTGGTTCGAGGCGCTCAACAAGATTATTAATATCCGCAATGCAGGGAAGAAGCCGCCATCTGCGACCGAATCTTGATCGGTGCAGTTTCCCCGCCGAGCAACTAACTGTCATACCCTTTGAGATTTGAGATTTTAGAAGGGGGAATGACTGATGAATATCGAGGTTGGAAGCACGGGGCTACAGTTGGATTATTTTCTTAAAGCGGTGTCAGCGATAGGATATAGAATCGGTAATTGCGGGCCTGGAAGTAGTTGGGGAAAACACGCAGAATATAAATTCCGTGCGATCGCGGGTAGCCGTGTCGGAGAAAGAGGGGAAACTGATAGATATAGCGGTTCTCAAAAAAGTGAGGTATGCCCTATGCCCTATGCCCTATGCCCTATGCTCTATGCCCTATGCCGGATAGTACCTCATCTTTCTGAGAAAGGCTATAGGTTAAATAAGAATGAGGGAAATAAACAAGGTCGCTGGCAGTTTCTGACACTCTGACTCAAGGGGTATATCTACCACTAAATACCCTTTGGGAAAAGAAAACATTTTCACTTCTATGAGCGAAACCAATCCCGCCTCGGAATCCCGAAATCCCCCATCCAAAAGCTTTGTCTTCAATGACTCCACCAGCAATGACGGTGAATATTTTGTTTCGGGAATTTTGGCTGGGGATGAAGTAATTTTACTCAACTCCAACTCTGACGGCATCGAGAAAATTACCTCGGCACTTCAAAACTATGCCTCTATCGTTGGACAGATTTACAAAGTTCGCACAATTTCTGGTGGTAGATCGGGCAAACTGCAATGCGGGCTCTGTTATCCTCTGTTCAGATTACCTCGAACCATACAAAAGCCAATTGCCAAAATGGAAGAGTTCCCTGAGTAAAAAAAGCGGACTTGGTTGGTGTTATGCCGATCGAGATAGCGGCACACTCGGCAACGGCGGCGGGCGCGATCGAGTTTTGCGTAATAAGGGGAGTGATGCAATTGAGGGTGTGGAGGGTGCGGAGGGGAACAGGTATCAATGCAATTGTAATTAGGCCACGCAGGCGCGATCGAAATCAACGATTTGCTCGGACTCAATCCGCAATCATATCCACTCCCGCTGAATAATTTTAATTACGTTTGTAGTGACCACGGCAGTCCTCACAGTGTCCGCGCCAGCGCACAAACAAGTTGATTGCCAGCGATTAACGGGCACTTAATATGAGACTGTTTTGGCTGTTAGGAAATGCGACAAAACCCACTTGGAATCAGTATTTTAGTCTATCGAAAATCTAGCAGCTTGAAAGCATATATAATTATTCAAAATGTACATAATTTAGTTTTCCATGGGAGTAAATAGAGGTAGGAAAACGGTAGTCTCCATTGGTCTCAACTTAACTTCTAACTCAGTCACAGACTGCTGTTTGACTATTAAACTTATATCCCTCGGGCGCCTGCGTAGTGTCCGGGGAGTAGGGGATGGGACAAGAGTCTGCTCAAAGTCAACCCCTACTCCCCTTATTAAGGGGAATGCGAGGGGGATATAGACTTAGGTAAAAGCGATATTTATCAAGGGTTTTAGGCGATTGTTGACACGAAGAAGGGTAGTACCGTTTCCCTCTACCTAAAATTACACGCTCCAATTAAAACTACTAAATATAGTTCAGATTGGTTATTCAGGGGGAATTTACCTACACCATTTCCTAATGCCTGAAATGATGGCTACAGTTAGCCAAATAAGGCTGAAAAAATCCGGATCGTAGAAGCGGGATTTATTTAAATATTCCTCATAAATTTTGCAGTCTCTTCCCAGCATTAGCGGCAAAAATCCCATTTGGTAACACCGCCAACAGGTTACTCTGGAGAAAAATAAAGTTAAAATAAAGTTAAAATAAAGTTTTGGTAAATATGCTTCCAGCTCCAAATAGGGTGTTAAGATGTAATCACATAATTTATCAAGGGTTTTAGGCGATTGTTGACACGAAAAAAGGCAGTACCGTTTCCCTCTACCTAAAATTACACGCTCAAATGAGAACTACTAAATATAGTTCAGATTGGTTGTTCAGGGGTAATTTACCTACAGCCTTTCCTAAGGTCTGAAATCATGGCTACAGTTAGCAAAATAAGGCTGAAAGAATCCGGATGGTAGAAACTGAATTTATTTAAATATTCACGATAAATTTTTCATTATTTTCTCATCTGTAGCGGCAAAAAATCCGACTCGCTAACACCGCGAAAAGGTTAATCCGGATAAAAATAAATTTAAAAAAATATATTTTAAGATGGCAGAAGCTCGAAATGTGGTGTTAAGATGTAATCACATAAGCCTGATGAGATGGCTGCCGGGTATATCTACCAGTAAAGTCCTTAATGGAGTATCAAATATGAGTTCTACGTTCGCTCAAGTTAACTCACAATCTTCTTTGGAAAAACGGCCACTGCGCTCCTTAGTCTTCATTGACTCTGCCGTGGAAGATTATGAGTCAATTGCAGCGGGAGTGCTGCCTGGACAGCAGGTAGTAATAGTCGATCGCACCAAAAACGGCATCGAACAAATCACCTCTGAACTTGAAAGCTACGCCTCTACTAACGGGGCGATAGACTCGGTTCACATTATTTCTCACGGCAATTCTGGCAGCCTACAACTCGGCAATACCGCTCTGGATTCAGATAACATAGAGCAATACAAAAGCCAGTTGAAAAAGTGGCATACTTCACTAGCCCCGGGAGCAGATATGATGCTCTACGGGTGCCATGTAGCCGCAGGTACAGGTGCTCATTTCGTCGATCGATTCAGTGAATTAACCGGGGCTGACGTTGCCGCATCCACCAACCTAACAGGCCGCGACGGCGACTGGAATTTAGAATATGTTAAGGGTCAAATTGAATCTCCCTTAGCTTTGGGGCCAGAGGCTATGGCAAGTTACCAAGGTAATTTAGCTATTATCGTAGTAGCCAACAATAGCGATAGCGGGCCCGGTTCATTAAGGGCTGCGATCGCCAGCGCTAGTGAAGGGGATACAATTACCTTCATTCCACTTTTAGCCCGCCAAACCATTACCCTCACCAGCGGTCAACTCACTATTCCCCCTGGCAAAAACATCACCATTGACGGCGCCCTGGCACCGGGTTTAACCATCAGCGGTAACAACTCATCCCGCGTCTTCAATGTCGAGGCTAACGTTGATATTGCTACCAATTTTGCTGTCAAAAACCTCACTATTACCAACGGCAAAACGGCGGAGAACGGTGGGGGTATCTTTGGAACTGACGAAGTAGCGATGACCGTAGAAAACGTTGATTTTATTAACAACGTTGCTGAGAAAGGCGGCGGTGCAATCTTCTCGGGCTGGAACAGCACCCTGACCGTTACCTACAGTAAATTCATCGGAAATCAAGCCACCGCAACCAACGACGAACGCGGTGCTGGCGGTATTGCTTTTGTCAGCAATAAAACTCTGACCGTGAAGCACACCGACTTCATCAACAACTTAGGAATTAACGGCGGGGCAATTAATACCCTAAACACCGACCTAATAATTGAGAACTCGAAATTTATCGGCAACGACACCACCGCAGCCGTTTTCGCCCCAGACGATCCCAACAGCAATTCTTTTTTAAGGGGTTTCGGCGGCGCAGTTTACACAGACAGAGCCAGTTCTCCTGAGGAGGATTCCGGCATAATTAGCATTACCAAAAGCCTATTTCAAGACAACAAAAGCCGGGGCGAAGGCGGAGCAGCTTACCTGTTCACCGGCTCTCAAGACAGCGTAACTGTTGCAGATAGCATCTTCGAAAACAACGAAGTTCTGCCGCTTCCCGGCGGCAGCGGCGGAATTGGCGGCGGTTTGGTGGTAATGACCAATCAACCCAACAAGGGATTTACCCTCACCAATAGCACATTTGTTGGCAATAAAGCTCCAGGTCAAGGTGGCGGCATCTGGGTCATATATGCACCTACCACGATTACCAACAGCACTTTTTCTGGCAACCAGGTTACTACTACTGCTCCTGATGGCTATGGCAATGTCGGCGGCGCCATCCTGCTTGACAATGCGCCAGCGACGATCGTCAATAGCACCATTGCCGACAATTACGCCGGCTGGGTTGGCGGAGGTATTTCGGTGAACGAGGCGGAGGTGAGCGTCAGAAACACCATTTTTTCTAACAACACATCCGGGAATCCCTTTAACATTCAGCAACACACCAACCAGGAGTTAACAGACGAAGGAAACAATATTCAGTGGCCGCCCAAAAAAACCAATAACTTCAACGATTACAATGCGACGGCAAATATTACGCTCCAAGACCCCAAACTCGGCCCTTTGCAAAAAATCAACAACGCTTTACTCAGGCTCCCGCAACCCGGAAGTCCGGCAATTGAGCTCGGTAGTGGTGCGATCGTGCTGGAGGATCAGCAGGGTCCGGGTCGCGATCCAGATGGTGATCCGAACGGAAATATCATAGGCGACATTGACTCTGTGATACCGGGAGATCCTGTCGTCCCGATTGATCCACCAACACCGACTGAGCCACCAATACCGACTGAGCCACCAATACCGACTGAGCCACCAGTACCGACTGAGCCACCAGTACCGACTGAGCCACCAGTACCGACTGAGCCACCAGTACCGACTGAGCCACCAGTACCGACTGAGCCACCAGTACCGACTGAGCCACCAATACCGATTCCACCAACGCCTCCTGAGATAACACCACCGATTGAGACACCACCGGAGACACCGGCCTCGGATGATTGCCTGTTCGATGACCTCAATCGCCCGGATCTCGACTCTGCTGCCATCACCCCCAACCCCGTCGAACAAACTCTCAACGGCGGTGACGATGACGATTTCATCATCGGCCGCAGCATCAACGACTCGATTAACGGACTTGCCGGCAACGATATTCTTTTCGGTATGGGCGGCAATGACAACATCCAAGGCGGTGCAGATAACGACTTGCTCATGGGCAATCAAGGCAGCGATTTCCTCGAAGGCGACGCAGGCAACGATACTGTTAGTGGCGGCAAAGATAATGACACTGTTCTTGGCGGAGAGGGCGACGACTTTTTGACGGGAGATATGGGCAATGATATTGTTGCCGGCGGCGCTGGCAACGATAGCATTTTTGGCGGCAAAGATGACGATATCTTGCTCGGTGAAGATGGCGAGGACTACATTTTAGGCAACGGAGGAAATGACACCATTAATGCTGGAAACGGCAACGATATTGCCTTTGGCAATGAAGGTGCAGACCTGATTTTTGGCTTAGGAGGAAATGACACGCTTTACGGCGACCAAGAAAACGACAGTCTCGATGGCGGTGAGGGCAACGACTTGCTGTTCGGCGGCGATGGAAACGATGTGCTGTGCGGCGACACCGATAACGATACGCTTTTCGGTGGTGATGGTAATGATATCCTCAGCGGCGGTGCTGGGGACGATTTCCTCAGCGGCGATGTTGGGGAGGATACTTTGATCGGCGGTTCGGGAAATGATGTATTTCTCCTAAATCCAAGTTTGGGTGGCGACATTATTATTATGGATTTCCGCAAGGGCGAGGACTTAATTGGGTTAACTTCCGGTTGGAGTTTCAATGAACTTAGTATTAGTTCGAGCAACAATGAAACTTTCATTACCGTGACGGACACCAATCAATTGTTAGCGAAGCTTCACGGTGTTACGCCCGGTATGCTCAACGCTAGCGATTTCACTGAGGTAACAATCTAACTGCCTCCGGTAGGGTGCGCCATCAGCACCTTACCTGAGGGCCCAACATCCGGTAGGGTGCGCCATCAGCACCGCCCGAATAAAGCAAGCTTTCTCAACAACTAAATGTAGGATTTTTCGGAACTTTTTGCGATTTGGAAAACAAGTTAAATTAACGGGAACTTCCCCCCCGTGATCTTAAACCTCCAAGCAAACCCCCATCAGTGGGGAAATCGGGATGAGTTCCCTCGCCGGATACATGACGGAAGATGTCAGTGAAACCCCCAATAAATCGAAGCCTCTCTGCTGCAAAGAAGTCGCCATCGTCAGCTTATCGAAACTAACCGAAACACCCCCTAATTTAGGCTGCACTCGATTTTTAAACTGTCGCGCATTTAAATTGTATATTCAGGGCGGGCGGGACGCCCACCCCACAAGACTTTGATTTTTTTTGACAGATAATTTTAATGCAAAACAGCTTATTCATCGTCGCCCAATTCGTTAGCAACGTCCGAAAACTTTGAATCGGAAAACGTTCAGAAGTGCGTTTAGTTGCTGCTTTCCGTTTTGCCGGAGTCTCAGATTTAATCGGGACAACCACCGAACCAGACTCGCCCGGTATCTAACCACTCCTCATCCTCAAACAGCAACGGTGCTAATCTCGCTCCGCCTATTTCATTCCACGTAATCAGCCAACAAACATCAAAACACCTGCGATCGTACCCGGTAGGGCTGGCGCGGTGATAAATCGGACGCACCTTCAAATCAATAGTTTTATAAGAGCGAAATCCCTGCTCGATTTGAGACAAGCTCTTATAGGCTTTCACCGTTTTAGAGTCATCTAATATCATGTCCGATCGATTAACCATAATATCCCGGTCGGGGCGGGTTTTTGAGATGGTCAATCGATTTTAGATTTGAGATTTTAGATTAAAGAATTGAATCATTGACCCCACGGATAAATTCGGGGGGCAAGTTTCATCGGATACAGGTTTTTTATTTCTGGACGGATGAATCCGGGGGCTTGTATCCTGGATGCTTTCGGTCAATCGATTTGAGATTTGAGATTTGAGATTTGAGATTTTAGAATTGAAGCATTGACCCCACGGATAAATTCGGGGGGCAAGTTTCATCGGATACAGGTTTTTTATTTCTGGACGGATGAATCCGGGGGCTTGTATCCTGGATGCTTTCGGTCAATTATTGGCAGGTATTGTTGGTGAGGGGAACCCCTACAAAAATCCCGGTCCCTCGACCGGACATGATATAATACCTCGGCACAGACTGAAGTACGAATCACATACATTTCATCTAAATGCGCTTCTGCTTCAATTTTCTCACTAGGGCGCTCCTAACTCAAACTGTTGTCGGTAATCAAGAGAAGAAAATGCTTTGTTACACAGTAGCGATTGATAATTTTCCCCACTCTCACCCCAATTTTTTCTGTTCCCACCAGCCGAGGACTCGAGGGTGTTGGCTCTGCGACAATTTTATCTCATTCTTTAATTCTTTCTCTGTTGCTTGTAGCAGTGCTTCTAAGGCGGCGGCTCGTAAATATGCTAAAAACGGATTCCGACAGGCGATTAACTTCTCTCCTGGATAATCCGGTGATTGGAGAGAAGCTAAATCCCTGGCGATCGAACAGCAGCAATTGTATTACAAGAGTGTTCGACCAACTCTCGGATTTGCGGTGCTCTTAACGCCGTAATGAGCGTCTAAACCTTCTATCCCCTTCAACTCTTCTTCTATTCGCGCCGAAGTAAGTACACCTCTGTCGCCCACCAAGACTAGCCGTTTAATCCCAAACCGATCGCGGACTTTTTCCAGTACAGGGCTTAAAGTTTTAGCATCGTTGATATTACCTTCAAAGACTTCTACCGCGATCGTCGAGGCAGCGGCGTTACAGAATAATCCGAAGATGGTTTGTAATTTCCCTTTTTTCTTGTCCCGCCAATAGCCGTATTGCGCTAGGGGACAGGTTCCTCAAACAGGGGTGGAAGTCACATCTGGTGAGAATTAAGGAATGAGAATTAAATAACTTCCACAAGTTTGTGGGATGGGCGTCCCGCCCCTCCCAAAAGGAAGGGCGGGGCGCCCATCCCACCAACATGTGGTAGTTATTTTATTTTCAATACTTAATTAAAACCAGATGTGACTTCCACCCCAGGTTTTGGAACCATTACCCG
>NZ_JANMZH010000505.1:0-54251 GCF_031383065.1 Microcoleus sp. OTE_8_concoct_300
GCTGGGCGGGGTTTCCACCCACAACGGTGTAAGCGGGAATGTCTTTTACTACAACGGATTTGGCCGCAATGACGACACCGTCGCCGATTTTTACTCCGGGCATAATCAGGGATTCATAGCCGATCCAAACATCATTGCCAATGACAGTATCGCCTTTACTTGGCAGTTCCATTAATAAATTCATGGCTGTTTCCCAACCATTCCCAAAAATAGGAAAAGGATAAGTTGAAATCCCGTCTAGTTTATGATTTGCACCGTTCATAATGAATTTGACGTTGGTCGCGATCGCACAAAATTTACCAATAATTAATCGCTCGTTTCCGAAGTTATAAAGTACATTTTTTTCAAAGTTTTCTGGCTCTATTGGATCGTCGTAATATGAGTAATCGCCGACGATAATGTTCGGGGATTTAATAAAGTTTTTGATGAAGCATACGCGCCGCTGATCGGCCATCGGATAAGGTCGGTTTGGATCGGGCCCAATTTCTGCCATAAGTTTCAATGCTTATTCGTTAACCTGCTGGATTGATCTACTGTTAATTAGAGTGAGGTTTGCTTATGCTTCAATAACATAGAGTTGTAAAATTTGTCAAGGGGTGGGCGAGAAATTTTGGATCGATCGCCCTGCAAGAAATGAGACAAAATGGTAACAGCCAACATCCATCCGCGTTCCGAAGCGGTTAAAAATCCCAAATTAATATTAAAGAAGCGATCGCAGTGAGATAATTTATGAGAGTACGAACCTACTTCATCGGTGATACCCAACAAATTGTACAACTGTTTTACGACACGGTACACGAAGTAAACATCCGCGATTACACACAAGCACAAGTAGATGCTTGGGCGCCAGCAGATATGGATATCGAACGTTGGACTAAAAGTTTAAGCAGTAAATTTACTTTCGTAGCAGAAGAGGGTGAGAAAATTGCAGGTTTTGGGGAATTAGAACCAAGCGGCCATATCGATTGCTTTTTCTGTCATCAAGATTTTCAAAGGCAAGGAGTCGGCAGGCTAATTTTAAAACAAATTGAGTCAAAAGCCCAAGACTTAGGAATTAACAAATTATTTACCGAGGCCAGCATTACAGCTCGACCTTTTTTTGAAAGCCAGGGATTTATTGTGATTAGAAAACAAGAAGTAGAATGCAGAGGACAAAAACTTATCAACTTTGTAATGGAAAAAAATATATAAACAACGATTTGTGTAAAATTAGATCGAAGAGTTTTACGGAGGAGTTGCGATGGTGACGGAAGCTACAAATGTGGTGGGCGGAAAGTTAGAGACTTGCTGCACGTCGCCGATGACGGGCTATTATCGAGACGGCAAATGCAATACAGGTGGTGGCGACTTTGGGGTTCACACTGTTTGTGCTCAACTGACAGAAGAGTTTTTGCAATTCACTAAATCGAAGGGAAATGATTTGAGCACTCCGGTTCCCGAATTTAATTTCCCCGGTTTGAAGCCTGGGGATTGCTGGTGTTTGTGCGCCTCTCGCTGGAAGGAAGCAATGGATGCAGGAGTTGCGCCACCTGTGGTTTTGGCCGCGACTCACGCCTTGACTTTGGAATACGTTTCTTTGGATGAATTGAAGCAGCACGCTGCTGATTTATAGGAGGAGGTTGCTGTGCGATCGCTTTTAGTCAATAAGGGCGATCGTCTTTTTCTGATGAACATCAAGTCACTGGATTTGAGATTTGAGATCGATCGCCACTCAAATATTTAAGTGCGATCTTGTCATGGCGAGGTTTTACTATTAGATCAACCTACGGCTTTACTCGATCCTGATTCTCAGTTAAATTTGGTGTCCGCAGTGCAGGGTTTGGTCAAAAATTGCGGGCTGACGGCTTTGTGGGTGACTCACCGTTTGGATGAGTTGAATTATGGCGATGGGGCTTTTTTGTTGGAGAAGTGTGAAGTGCTCGATCGGGGCGATCCACCAAGGTTAAAGCAGCGGTTGATGCAAATTCAGGAAGTTTAGCGGCTGAAGTTTGGCCAGAATTAGCGATCGCATTTCATCGGACGTAATATTAAAGGTAAAACAATGATGACTAACGGGACTTAGACAAAAACTGAAGCCCTTTTGGCTAAAACCCCGATAGAGAAATACTTTTAGATAGAATGGGTATTAATCTAGTTATACCAAGGGTTTCATACCTTTTTAGGTTCTCGATTTTTTTCCATTCCCTAGAGTGGGTTTCAGCTTTTAAAGGGGCTGGAAAATGTTTAAGACCCACTAAAAAGCTGGCTGTGTAAGTCTTCTTTCTTCTTCCTTCTTCCTGACGTCCGTTACATCCGTTACATCCGTTACATCCGTTACATAATCCGTTGCCGAACTTCCTTCTTCCTGACATCCGTTACATCCGTTACATCCGCCCTTGCGAATCCGTTGCCGAACTTTCTTCTACTTAACGATCGCGATCGCCACACTGTATAATCCTGTCAAGGCTATTTTGAACCCCCAAAGCCACTATTAAACAACAACACTTCTATTTTCCCTTATGTTAGACACTAAAAATCTATTTCAAGAAAGCTACTATCTGGCCAAAAACTCAGAGGTAGCCGCCGCTGTAGCCAAAGGGAACTTCCAAAACGGATTTGAACACTTTAGCAAATTTGGTCAATTTGAGGGCCGCAACCCTAGCGCCCTATTCGATACTAATTATTATCTCCTAAATAACCCTGATGTCGCTGCAGCTGTCAATAGCAAAGCTACGACAGCATTACAACACTTCATTAATTTTGGAGAATCTGAAGGTCGCAATCCTAGCCCATTCTATAACAACAGCTATTATCTAGGGAAAAATCCCGATGTTGCTGCGGCTGTCGATCGCGATGAAATTACTGGCATTGGTCACTTCATCCAATTTGGTCAATCGGAAAACCGCAGTCCCAGCCCTTTGTATAACGATAGCTATTATCTGGCCAAAAACCCCGATATTACTGCCGCTGTTGAACGGGACGAACTTACTGGCATTGAACACTTTATCAAGTTTGGCGCTGCCGAAGGGCGAGATGTCACCCCATTTATTAAGTCGGGTGACTCAACCTTGCCAAATGGCGTTGCTTCTGGAGATACCACCCAAACTTCAACGGTTTTGTGGACTCGCAGCACAGTTCTTGGTAATATTGTCTTTGAATATTCCACAGATCCAAACTTCAGTAACAGTATCGGCACTCTCACAGATACCGTCACCGATGTTACCGTACCAGTGAAAGCCGAACTGACGAATTTAAAGCCTGGTACTCAATATTTTTATCGAGTGCATGATGCCGCTGGCACTTCAGCAGTTGGGCAATTCCGCACTGCTGCTGAGTTGGGAAATCGCCAGGGTTTACGATTTGGGGTAGCAGGCGACTGGCAAGGTCAACTTACTCCTTTCCCGGCGATCGCAAATGCGCCGGAACGCAATCTCGACTTTTTTGTTCGCATCGGCGACAGCGCTTATGTAGACGATCTATCGCCAGATTTGCCGGGAGTCAGACAACCTAAAACTTTTGAAGAGTTTAGCACGAAGCACAATGAAGTCTACGCTCAACGTTATGGCCTCAATACTTGGGCTGATTTGCAGGCTTCTACCAGCATCTATGCTAGCTGGGATGACCACGAACTCACGAATGATTTTGCCGGCGGTGCAACACCTAGTGAGTCGCCGCAAAAAGAAGGAATTTTCGGGACGGGGGGAGGCTTTGTCAATGATACGCCTGTATTTGACACAGCTTTACAAGCATTTCAAGCGTACAATCCCGTGCGAAATGATTTTTATGGCAATACGGGCGACTCTCGCACTGCTAATGAGCAGAAACTTTATCGCTATAATACTTTCGGCAGTGATGCAGCTACATTTGTGTTAGACTTGCGCTCTTTCCGAGATAATTCTTTGAAAAGTATTGCAGAAACTTCCGACCAAGCTACTGTTAATAAGTTTCTCAATGATGCCTTTGCGCCCAATCGCACGCTGTTAGGGGCCGTGCAACTTCAAGACTTGAAAAATGACTTACTGAAAGCTCAACAAAATGGCATAACTTGGAAGTTTGTTATGTCAAGCGATCCGATTCAAAATTTTGGTATTCCGGTTGCAGGCGATCGCTGGGAAGGTTATGCTGCTGAACGAACAGATTTGCTGCGTTTCATCAAAGAAAACAACATCAAAAATGTGGTTTTTGCGACCGGAGATTTTCACGGATATGTCGTGAATAATGTCACCTATCAAGAAGCCGCAGGTCAGCCGCAAATCCCTACGGATGTTATTGATGTAATGACGAGTCCTGTTGCTATTCAGTTGAACATCGGGCAAGGGCCGTTTGCCGCCCCCTTTGGCCCCGCAACAGTTGCTTTTACGCCCACCGCCTTGCTGCCACAATCTGAAAAAAATCGCTATAATTCATTGCCGACAAGGGAAGAAAAAGATGCGTTTGTCCGCAATATTCTGGATACTCGGACAGCGCCGCTAGGATACGATCCAGTTGGTTTGGAAGGTTCTGGGATTGACGCTAGACTGATTCAGGGAGAGTATTTAGGAGTGCATACCTACGGCTGGAATGAGTTTGAAGTTGCTCCTGAGAGTCAGCAGTTGCGGGTAATAACTTATGGTATTGAACCTTACACGCAGTCGCAACTTGATGCTAATCCTAGTGCGATTATTAATCGAAAGCCGTTTATTGTCAGTGAGTTTGTTGTTAATCCTAAGTGATTAAATAGACTTATTGCAAAAATATCCAGGCGATTGAAATCGCGGTGACACAAACTAAGTCCGGATGGTGCGCGGACTTTCCAATGATAATTATGGTGATTTGTGTCCTAATTTGGTAGCTATAATTTTCGGAACTGTAAAGTTTTATGGTTTAGTTTGTGGTTGCCACTTACAGATAGACGCTGGTTTGAGCGGGCAAGTTTTGGGAGCGATAGGATTTCCGCTGAGGTAGAGATCAGTCAGTTTAGTCAAGGATTGTAGCGGTTTGATGTCCCTGATTTGATTTTTTTCGAGGGATATCCTAGTCAGGTTAGTCAAAGATTCGAGCGGTTTGATGTCGCCCAGAAGATTGTTGTTGAGGAAGAGCCAATCCAGGTTAGTCAAGGATTGTAGCGGTTTGATGTCGCTGATTCGATTGTTGTCGAGGACGACCAAAGTCAGGTTAGTCAAGGATTGTAGCGGTTTGATGTCGCTGATTTTATTGTTTGCGAGACCGAGCCAAGCCAGGTTAGTTAAGGATTGTAGCGGTTTGATGTCGCCCAGAAGATTGTCGCCAAGGTCGAGCATAGTCAGGTTAGTTAAGGATTGTAGCGGTTTGATGTCACTGATTTTATTGTTGCCAAGGAAGAGCTGTGTCAGGTTAGTCAAGGATTCCAATGGTTTGATATCGCTGATTTTATTGTCCACGAGGTCTAGTTGTGTGAGACTCGAAAGTTTCAGATTAGCCGCATCGCACTCAGTAGTCCCTGCTTCCTTCAACAGCACCTCAACAGTACGTTTAGCTTCAGGACTCAAATCAGCTTTTTGGCGACACCAATCGGCAAATGTTCGTCTACCGTTTCCCGGCTGCGTTTCTGCAGCTTTCGCAGACAGTCCATTTCCAGATAATGCTAGGACCGCACAACAAGCAAGTGCGATCGACTTTGGTAAATTCATCTGTTTCTGTGTAACTATAAGTGTCATAATCTTTTACCTCTAATTTTCCCAACAGTATACAACAAAGACACTGCCTTACCGTGTCCCTGCCAAACATCTATTACAAACTCTCTGAATCACCTCACTCTGGCAACTTATACTAATTTTTAGGTGCGCCAGTTTGCCTGATATTCTGTGCCGAGCGAGGATATTTTCCCGCTGGGAACCCTACGCAACTAATTAATATTAATTCCCACCAAATCTGCCACAACTTTCTCCAATCCAGCTATCACCTTCGCCGTCCGTTCCCAGTCAACCTTATCCGGTGTATCTTGCGCCGTGTGATAGTAAGGATAGCGATAGGGAGCAGTATCTGTCACCATCAGCCCTGGATAACCATGTTGCCAAAAAGACCATTGATCGGACCAACCAACACCAGGAATACCACCCGGAATTGCTGCACCTTCCGAGGGAAATTCAGCATGGCGGCGGAAAGATGCGATCGCCTCTCTAACCAATTTACTTGAGGATGTATTGCCAATAAATCCGATAAAGTTTCCCGACGTAGGATAAAAAAGGTTTAATGGTGCTGGATATTTCTGACTGTTTTTGGCATCTGAGTAATAACCAATTGTTTCTAAACTGAGCATCGAAACAATTTTTTCATTACGCTCTCTGCATCTTTTGGCATAAACCAAACTCCCCATATCAGCAGTCCAGAAAAAAGGCGGTTCCTCATTCACAAACTCAACAAAACGCACAGTCTTTTCAGGCTTTTTACCTGCAAACATTCTCGCTAAAGCCAGCACTCCCGCCGCCCCAGTTGCGTTATCATTTGCCCCTGGACTCCCCACCACAGAATCATAATGTGCCCCAATTACAACGATTGCATCTGCCTTTTTTCCCCCTAGAATCTCCACTTCTATGTTATAATAAAAATTATCATCAATTTTATATCCTTGTCGTTCAACTTTATAGCCAGCAGCTTGAAAAGATGCTTCGAGAAAGTCAGCAGCTTCTCCAAGTTTTTGATATTGTATAAAGTTGCGCTCTCCGATTTCACCAGAGAGCTTTTCCACATCGCGCTGTAAAGCATCTCGGAGCGAGATTTCCTGTGCTGTTAAAGGTGGAATTGTCCCGCTGTAGCTTTTCCCTGGCATAGCAATCATACTCAACCATATCCCACTAATCAGACTAATTAAGATTGTACTAAGAATAGCCAGTATAGTTAACCTTCCGCGATTCCATAATCCGATTGTTCCCAAGTGCATTTGTTTTCTATCTTTTGCTATCCTTGAGTCGCAGGGTGCGTCAGTTAGCGTTATTTTTTCAATAACCCAACAGCTTTTGACTGACGCACCCTACAAGTTTACACATCTGGTAACTTATACTGCCCCACAATCCGCTTAGCATATTCCGGCACATGAGCCTCTAATTTCTCCGGGTAATTCCGCTTCACGTACAGATAATTGCGAGTGAAATGAGAATCAATCGAAAACCGAGCATATTCCAAACCCTTCGGCCCAATTCTCTCAATAAAAACTCCCATTAACTTCGCCGCCCACATTGGCAAAGTCACCCCTTTTTCATAAGCCGGAATGCTTTGCTGAACCGCTTCTTTTCTGTTTCCTTGAGACATCACGGGCTGAGTATTAAGCTGATCCGTTACCAAGTCTAACATCTCTTGCCCGGTGTCATTTCGCACCACAATCCACTGCCAACCAAAAGGTGCTCCCATGTAGCCCACAACTAGATCTGCTAAAGAATTGACATAATCAAAACAGCTCAAACAAGAAGGAGCAAAAACATCTTTCAATTCCTTAGTATTCAGACCGAAAAACGGCACTTTCTCGCTCGAACCATCTTCGTGTTTGAAGTGAACGTTAAAGTCTTGCATAAACTCGTAAGAAACCACCGTTTCAGGAGAGCGGCTAGTCGTATCTAGGAATTTTTGCAAGCCTGCACGGCTGACATTATCCACGCAGGGAGTTCCTAAAACGTAGAGCTTTTCTAAACCAAGTTTTTTCTCGACTGTTCGCAAAGCTTGAATTTGACAGCCAACGCCAATTACTAACAGCCGCTTCATCCCCGATTTTTCGATTTGTTCTAATACTGAAAGATTGGGAGAGAGAGTTGGTTTGTTGACTTTTGCAGCCAGAATTTCTTCGCGATTTCTAGCAATAATCGGCATGGGTTGAAAGCGGTCTTCTTTGGTATTTTGGACGCAAACAACGCCTTCTACAATTCCTTTTTCGAGCATTTCAATGGCAATTGTGCTGACGATTCCCGTCCACTGAGCGCCCTCGATCGGCTCTTTTTTACGAGCAGCCATCATATTTTGACTGACTCCGAAATACCAATCGTCGGCATTGTCGAGATTGCGCGATCGCCCGTGAATTTCTGCTTCCAGTTCCGCGATGTGCTGTGTTAAGAAAGCACAAGATTCCTTGACATAATGGATGTAATATGTATCGCACAAACCGCATTCGCTGCAAAGTTCTTTAGCGGGGCGGCGGCTACCCGGTTTCAGGGCCTTGGATTTTTGGTGTTTAGTAGAATCTGTTGCGGTCATCTAAATTACTTATTTTATGCAGATATGGCTTTTGTTAGGATATCACAGCAATTCCAATTATTAAGTAGTCGCTCTAATTAAACGTAAAACTTTGTTTGGTATTCAGAAACCCGTCAGGGCGAGATCTCTTGGCACTGCCCCTACAGAAACCGGGTTTCTAGGCGTTATATTTTTGGGGGTGAATATCTTTACTCTTTTAGTTTGCCCAGGCGGATTTTGCTTGTGTAGGAGTGAATTATCTGCAGCCTGGATTATTAGTATAGATCCGGATCGAGCGGGCGATCGCGCGAATACATTGCCAAATAAAGCTATAAAAAAATGGTAAAAATGTTTGTGACAACAGCCGTCGCTAGCATCATCCTCAATCTCGCAATTTCGAGCTTAGGATTTGCTGCTTTAGTTCGCCCTATTCCCGCTATGAATCAAACTGTTGCGACTCTAGAAAGAATGCTCAGCGCGACACAAAAGCCGGCGGCGCTGAACTATTCACGCCTGGGGATTGGCGGGGTTCGGTTGGGGATGTCTGTAGAAGAGGCAAAACGCAAGTTGGGAAAACAGCAGCGCGACGAAACTAAACCTGCTGGGCCTGCCATCGGTGGCAATATTCGCACGCTAAACTACTCAGGATTGACGGTAGCAGCATGGGAGGGCAAAGTTTATTTAATTTCTACTACCAATCCCAAGTTTCTGACAATTGATGGTGTGAAGGTAGGAGATAATAGCCAAAAAGTTGTTGAAATTTACGGTTACGGGTCGCAATCTGTGCAGGGTGGAGTGACTCGGTTGACTTACAGCAATGACCAAAAGGCTTCTAATTTGATTTTGGAAATTAAGGGATCTCGCGTGCAAAAAATTATTGTGGGCACCCAGCTAAACTGAAATATTAAACAACAGTGCAAAAGTCCCGGTTCACCAGTTTGTAGTCAGGACTAAACTCCTGCTTATTTTTTAGGAGTTTTAGGCTTTCTGTGAGTTGACGGGAGGGCTTTTTCCTGATGTGCGATCGTCCGCGTCTCCTTAATCTTCATCATCATCCTCCGACAATTTTGCCATTTCCTCAGCAATTAGTGTCTGATATCATGTCCGATCGATTGACCATAATATCCCGGCAGGGCGGGTTTTTGAAATGGTCAATTGTTGGCAGAGATTGTTGGTGAACCCGCCCCTACCTGATTTCGGGCGAAGCGAAGCGGAGGGAATTGACCGGACATGATATGAAAATCCTCTCCGCAGTCGATCGCTCAAATTAGGTAACTGAAGTTGATGGATTAATATCAAATCCGCGCTTCATCGTCCTGTATTCATCTCTCTGTTCTGGAGACTCTACGTTCTCTGCGTACTCTGCGGTTTAATGATTCCAATGCAACCGGAATTGAAATAAAGTAATAACATTTTGACACTCAGTGCCCAATTCTTCAATTAACGTACTCAGCGTAGAATTAGTTACAGCAATTGTCCGATTATGAACAGGCAAGATGCCTGTTCCACTTCCACAAGAAAATTCACTGTTTGTGGAACAGGCATCTTGCCTGTCGCATTCCTTGCATCTTTACTTATCCAATGCTCAGTCCGCTAGGAGTGGACGAAAGTTTGTTCGCGGTTTCAACTGCGCCCGCGATCTCGGATTTAGGATCGCACCCATAAAAAAAAGTAGAGGTGCGATCGATCGCATCTCTACAAAAATTCAAAATAAGGTGCGCATTGCGCACCCTACAAATTAGCTGTTCTGGGGAACAGGAGCACTCGGTGCTCCAGAAAAAGTCGGCGCTACAGAATTAGTTGGCGCAGCAGTCTTAGCCCGCTTCTTGATCAAGATTGGCTTGACACTGTTTTCTCCACCAATCGGGGGATCTTCTTGTTGAGCGTAATCGGCGCCCATCCAAGCAGGACGGCTTTGATCGAAAGCCATTTGCAAAGCAGCAGCGGCGATCGCGTGGGAGTCATACTCCTCGGATAACTCAGACACCAGAGGCAAGAAAGATGCCATCCGTTCTCCGGCTAACGCTTCGCGCACTTTACCTTGCATCTTTTCCAACTGACGAGCTTCAATTTGCGCCCGTGTGGGAATGTTTCGCACCGTCAAGCTCGATCGCACGTGGCGTTCAATCAAGCGCAGTTTGCGGCGATCGACCGGTTGAATCAGCGTAATCGCCGTTCCTTCGCGACCAGCCCGGCCCGTGCGTCCGATCCGGTGAACGTAGCTTTCCACACTGTCGGGCAAATCGTAGTTAATCACGTGAGTCAAGTGATCCACGTCCAAACCCCGCGCCGCAATATCAGTCGCCACTACCCAGCGCACCTGACATTGGCGGAACCGCGACAGCAAGCGTTCCCGCTGTGCTTGATTCAAATTACCGTGATACTCGTCAACGCTGTGACCTGCAGCTTGCAGTTGGCTGGTGAGTTCCGCCGCCGACTGCCGCGTCCGCACAAAAATCAGTGCAGATTCGGGATCTTCCATTTCTAGGATTGGCTGTAGAGCCGTTGCCTTCGACCAGCCACGGGGAATCATGTACACGCCTTGGCTGATGCGCTTCGGCGTTGCTTTTGGCTGTTCTACGGTGACGTTGACTGGGTTGCGCAAATGGCGCGACACCAATTTCCGAATGGAAGCTTCCATCGTCGCCGAGAAAAATGCCGTTTGACGTTCTTTTGGTGCAGCATCCAAGATTTTTTCCACATCTTGGATAAAGCCCATGCTCAGCATTTCGTCAGCTTCATCCAAAACCAGCCACTTTACCTTGTCTAGTTTCAGGCTGCCGCGGCTGAGCATATCCAATATGCGTCCGGGTGTACCGACAACGACGTGAACGCCGCGCTTCAAACGCTGCATTTGACGATCGATCGATTGACCGCCGTACACCGTCAGAACTTGCAGAGAGCGACCCAATTTTACCGGGCCCTCGTTGCTAATGCCACTCAAATCGCGGATGGCTTCAGTTACTTGCATCGCCAATTCGCGAGTCGGTGTCAGCACCAGTGCTTGCACTGCTGTTACATCTAAATCAATCCGCTCCAAGATGGGCAACGAGAATGCTGCAGTTTTGCCTGTCCCTGTTTGGGCTTGACCCACAACGTCGCGACCTGCTAACAGGTGCGGAATTGCTTGTACTTGGATGGGAGTAGGTTCTGTAAAGCCTAGTGTTTCCAGATGGAGAACGAGTTCTTCCGAAAGACCTAAGCCTTCAAACAATAAATTCATTAATGCTCCTAATAACGAGTCTTAGCCTTCTAAGTTGCCCAACTCGGATGCGGATTTCTGCTCGGCGGCAGGAACTCATAAGAGTTCTTTATGGTGCTGCGCCTGCGCGCACCTTCTTAAATAGCAATCGAGTATAGGGCAGCTCCGTCGATGGTGACTAATTTACCAATTCGACAGCCGTCTTTGATTTTGTGACATCACCGATACCAACCGCCAGGGGTCGGGTTATAGGCTTCCAACATTCTTTAAACAGGACATTGGACTTCCTTTGAGGTACTTGCAAGCTTTCCCTCTTGGGCATTTTATAGTGAGGATCATGACAGCCCCACTTCACTACAACATAGTAGTAATAGGTTTTTTGGTTCAGGCGCTATCCCGCAATCCGTCGCCTGCGGGATTGAGCAGGGGATGCAGCGACCGTTACCGCCTATCCATCTCAACACTTTTTCGGGATACCGTTGTGGTGTAGGGCGGACGGCGAAGCAATCTCAAATTGTCCCCGCTTATTTCTGGCTTGTTACTATCATAACTCTTTACATTCAGAAACAAAACATTAAATTCGTTAAAATTTTCCGATGTTCTGTAGAGATAACCGCACCCCGAGGGGGAGCGTCGATTGCCGCCAGAGGCTAATCAAGGTCTATAACCCCGTTGCTACATATCTTTGCACAATCTTGTACAAACCGTTACTTTTGCTGCAAAATCGGCTAATTATTTTTGGCTGGTGTCGGGTTTTTGTTCGCCACACCGCCGATCGCCACTGTTCCAGCAAAACTTACACTTGACCCCGCCCAGCACCGGATACAGTGCCACGTCAACTCATGAGGGTCGATCCCACAATTTTAGACAAAAGATCGATCTCCCAGATGAGTCTGTGCAGTCAATCTAAAATCTAAAATCTAAAATCTAAAATCGACTTGACCGTAGAGGTCGTAGACATCTGCACCAGTGATTTTCACTGATACGATCGATCCCAGTCGCGCTTCTCCTGTCACATAGACGAGTCCATCTACTTCTGGGGAAAACCGAGCCGATCTACCAATCAACTCACCTGTCTCTGGTTGTTCTTGTTCTATCAGGACATCAACTACCTGACCGACAGATTCTTGATTCTTCTTCAATGATATAGGTTGTTGTGCCGCCATTACCGCATTGCGCCGCATTTCCATTATTTCTGCTGGTATTTGCTGAGGTAAGCTAAAGGCTGGGGTTCCTTCTTCTGGCGAAAATACGAAAACTCCTACGTGATCGAATTCGTGGCGCTTGACAAATTCCAGCAAGTGTGCTGCGTGTTCGTCGGTTTCGCCGGGGAAGCCGACAATAAAAGTTGTCCGCATCACGGCGCCGGGAAGTGCTGCTTTGAGCCGATCGACTATAGCATCATTAATCCCAGCTTGAAAAGGCCGATTCATCGCCCGCAGAATTTCCGGGTGCGAGTGTTGCAGGGGTAAATCCAAATACGGCAAAACGTTGGGCGTTTCCCGGATTGCCTCGACAACTTGGGGAGTCAAACCTGTAGGATAGGCGTAGTGCATCCGAATCCAAGGCACCTCTACTTTACCCAAAGCGCGAAGTAGTTCGGCTAGTTTCGGTTCGCCATAAATATCTTTGCCGTAGTTGGTGGTAATTTGAGAAATTAAGATAATTTCCTTTACCCCTTCCGACGCCAATTGCTGAGCTTCTGCGACGATAGACTCGATCGTCCGCGACCTTTGATTTCCGCGCAAGTGCGGGATAATGCAAAATGCACAGCGGTAGTCGCAGCCTTCTGCTATCCGCAGATAAGCGACACCTTCCGATGTGGTGCGGTAGCGGGGAGTAGTTTCGTCAGCGATGTAAGTAGGTTCTGAGGAGACGAGGGAAACTCGATCGCCCTTTTCCACCTGCTGCATAACATCGACTATTTTGTGATAGTCGCCAGTGCCGACAATTGCGACTGCTTCGGGCAATTCGTCCAGCAATTCCTGCTGAAAATGCTGTGCCATGCAGCCGGTGATGACTACTTTTTTATTAGCTTCGGCCAATTCTACCAAGGTGCGGACCGACTCTTCACGCGCCGCTTGGATAAAACTGCAAGTATTGACTACAACATAATCGGCTAATTCTTCATTAGAATCGACTTGATAGCCCGCTTGAGCCAGCAAGCCGATCATGTGTTCGGTATCAATGCGATTTTTTTCGCAGCCGAGGTGACTAAATGCGATCGTTGGCTTCGTTGCCATGCAGTAATATTTGCTGTTGCGCTATTTTCGAGAACGTTTCATGGTATCACACAATTTGATAAATTGCAAGCTTGTGTGGATCGACCTTTGCATAATTTTTACTCGCTAGTTTGGCAAGCCAGCCCGAAAAATCTGTTCGGCCGTTAATTTCAATTCTGGAAAAGTCAGCGACTCAACCCTCTCGCTTCCCCTAAACTGTTTGACCTGATACTCTCCATCTACTAATTGATAAACCGAAAGTGTTGGTTGTTTGGGATTACCGATAAACTTGCGGCCGCCCAAACCGAGATAGTCTACAATCCAGTATTCGGGAATGCCCATTTCTTCATAGTCGGAAGCTTTGAAAAAATAATCATCCCGCCAGTTCGTGCTGACCACCTCTACAGCCAGTCGAACGGAACTACCCATCGTGATGATCGATTCTTTTTTCCACCGCGGTTCGTTGGTGAGAGCGGTGCGGTCTAAGACAATTACATCTGGTTGGTAGCCTGATTCGTTACGGGGTTTGAGCAGGCAGTCACCGGGGATGGAGTAAGGCAATTGCAGTCGTCTGATTTCAAAATTGATTTCACCTGAGATGAAACCTGTAACGTCGGAATGGTCGCCAGTTCCTAAAGGCATTTCAACAATTACTCCATTGTGTAATTCGTACTTATGGACAGAGTTCTCTGGATACCAAGCAACGAACTCATCAAACGTGATTGTTTTGGATATGGTTTGGATCATGTTGTGGTTTCCTCTGTCTAGCGATTAGTATGCGGAAATCTAAAAGATGACACAATGTACAGAGTACAATTGACAAATTGGACTGTAGCTGATATGGGTCCGATCGCCCGTCCCGACAAAACAGCACTTGGTACAAAACGCAGATTTGTTAAAAAATTGGTGTCCTTTTGTACCCATTTGATATCCTTTTGATACCCGATCGCCCCCCAGTCCTTCTAGCTCGGATCGGTTGGAGGCAGACCGGCTCGAAAAATCACCTCGGCCGTCAACCTCAACTCTGGGAAAGCCAGCGACTCAACTGTGTCATCGCCCTTAAACTGTTTTACCTGATACTCGCCGTCAACCAACTGGCAAACCGATAGTGTGGGTTGTTTGGGAGTACCGATGAACTTGCGGCCGCCCAAACCGAGGTAGTCCACAATCCAGTATTCGGGGATGCCCATTTCTTCGTAGTCAGCGAATTTGAGATGGTAATCGTCCCGCCAGTTAGTGCTGACGACCTCTACAGCCAACCGCACCGAAGACCCCATCGTGATGATAGATTCCCTATCCCAGCGCGGTTCGTTGACGAGAGCTGCTTCATCCAGGACAACTGCGTCTGGCAGGTAGCCCGCCTCGTTGCGGACGGGTTTGAGCAGGCAGTGGCCGGGGATAAAGCAAGGCAATTTCAGTCGCCTGATTTCTGCGCTGATTTCGTCCCTGGTTAAACCTATAACGCGGGAATGGCGGCCGGTTCCTAAAGGCATTTCAACAATTACTCCATTATGTAGTTCGTACTTATGGACAGAGTTCTCTGGATACCAGGCAACGAACTCATCAAACGTGATTGTTTTCGATATGGTTTGGATCATGTTGTGGTTTCCTCTGTCTGGTGATTAGTATGCGAAAAGCTCAAATATTACACAAGAACTGCTGGTAACGTTACCAGCAGTTCTTGACATAGGAAGTGAAGTTTGATATAATACCGCGTCCATAATATCAAAATACCGATCGCGCCGATCGACTAAATTTGAAAGTTGATCCGTAGGGTGCGTCGCTGCGAGATCTTTGATATAACTCGCAGATTATAGATGGCGACGCACCCTACTTGCTCAAAGATGGCAACAAGTCCTGTTCCTATTTTAGAATGATACAGAGGACACGGCAGTGCCGTGTCCCTACCCAAAATAATATTGTAGGGAAACGGCACTGCCGTGTCCTAATTTCTTAGTTATTTGGGATTTCACATAAGGCATTTTGCAGCATACTCTGAAACAAAGTATCCAGAGAAATTCCTGATGCTTTGGCCATAACCGCAATCACGCTTTTTTCGGCCAAACAACAGTACAGCCCCGCTTCTAAGAACCAAGGTTGTCCATCGGGGTCAATGCGAAAATCAAATAAACTGTAGTGGCGACAGCCCAAAGCGATGTGGCATTTTCTGGCCTCGACCCAAACTCTCTCCGTAATCGGATCGCTCTTGTCAACTACCCACGGCCTGGTACTATTTTTAGTGGAACCAGTCAAGCTACCATCGTCATTTTGTTGGAGCTTATCGGCATAAGTCCGAATCGGTTGGGTATCAGGATCTACAGGATACTCTTCCAGCGGCAAACAGACTAGCTCGCCACCTTGGACAATAATCCCACAGCGAACTTCTCTACCCAATTCAATGAATTTTTCTACTAGAACCTCATCTGAATGAGTCAATGCTGTCTGCAACGCCGCATCATAGTCAGCAGCATTTTTAACTAAGGCAACTCCCAGAGAATTATCCGCATTCAGTGGCTTGAGCACCACCGGAAAATCAATTGAAGGTCTCACGCCCGCGCGGACAACTTCTCCCAACGGTACGCTTACCCCAGCGGCCGCTACTACTGCCTTAGCCTTCGCTTTGTCAGCAGTCAGTGACATCACCTCTGGGGTATTACCCACGTAAGGAATATTCAGCAGATCGAACAAGGCTCGGTATTGAGTCATGCCGGGGATGCAAAACATCTGCGGTACCATTACGTCAATCTTTAGCTCTGTCAGCACCTGTACAGCGCCCGCTAGAGACATGGGATTAGCGGCCGCGATCGCACTCGGATCGAGAGAGGTGGGAAAACGCCATTGGCCACCGGGAGAAATATAGGCTATATGAAATTCATAGAGTGCTGGATTAGCAGTTTGCTCCAGACAATATGGGGCATAAAAGCGCGACAATTTATCGTAAAATTCACTGTCTGCAGCTCCGACTAAATGCAAAACCCGTAATACTAACATACTCAATCTCCCCCCTATTTACAGAAGTATTCCACTATGAAAATAAACTTTAATCCACTCTTTCGGCTGACGCAAATTTCCCCATAACAACAAGGGAATGTGCCAATGATGCACCATGAAAAACGGTAGCGGATCGTCCCACTCGAAGATGGCATCTTTGCCTTGGGCGATAATTTTTAACCGCTCATAAACTAGCTTTGGCGACCACAAATGAGTCACCAATCGCCAAATTTCCTGGTAAATCCAGTAAGTCGGGCGACTAGATGCCAAAGGCTGCACTGTCTGCGGTAAAGGGTCCGGTTCCAAATAAGCTTTTGCCACATCGGGATGGTTGTAAAACATCGTGATGGCTGTATGGGTGCGCGGGTTGCATTCGATCGCGTAAATCTCTCCATCATCCGCCGCTTCAATGAAATCAAAAGAAACTTGTCCAGTCAGATTGAGACTCTTGGCAAACTGACGAATCCAATTTTCGATATCCGGGCGATCGACATTCTGGTAATTCAGCTGAAACGCCGATGATTTGCAGCAACAGTGCAACTGAAGATGACCGTTACGAACTGTACTGTGAGTGCAGTATTCTTGCCCTGGAATATACTCTTGCATAATCCAAGGTTTACTCTCGGAAATTGGTAATGAGTTGACAAAAGCGGCTGTTTCTGCTGGGGTCGCGCAGGGTAACTTAGTGAGATCAAACCTGTGGACACAATCGTAGGGAATACTTTTGATAATATATGGACGCTGTGCGTCACTAAAATCAAAATCGATTACTTGTTGGGGATTAGTAATGCGGTAGGACTTCGGAACTCGCAGCCCCAACGCTTCGGCGGCGGTGGCCAACTCATACTTATCATCCAAACGTTGCAGAGTTTCGACATCTATGTGCATTACCGTACAGTGAGGAGAAAGTACCTTTTTGGCTTTGGCATCGTAGTAACTGCCCTCTGGACTACTGACGGGAACGTAAACATTAACTCCCTCTTGTTGGACAATTTTTAAGAGTGCTTGAGGGTATTCCTCTGCCTGGAGACTTGGTACTGTGTAAAAGCGATCGACTGCCCAAGAGTATCGATTACCCATCAGCCTGTATTCGTGGGTTTCAACCAAAATTACCCGATGACCGGCCTTATGGAACGATCGGGCTAGCTGTAATGCTTTGGTCGTCTTGCCGCCGTTAATCAAAATCGTTTGGGGAGAGTCCGCGATCGTTCGAGACTGAAACGGTTTGATGATGATCGATCTCAGTAGGGCGATCGCTGTTAAAGCGAGATTCAGGGGCAGTACCAATAGCAGCAAAATGAAGGTTGCTATGGTTTTGACTGATGTCTGGAAGCGCCTAAAAGCCGCGTTTGTTTCCTGTTCAGATGGCATCGCTGCCGTTGAAACTGTTTCGACCATAATTTTTTACTAAGTAAATACTCTAATTAGCGGTGGTTTTTGAATGATTAAACCGCTGTTGAAGCTAAGCTGTCGCGCATTTAAATTGTATATTCAGGGCGGGCGGGACGCCCACCCCACAAGACTTTGATTTTTTTTGACATACAATTTAAATGCAGAACAGCTTACGCAGGCGCAGAGTCTCCCGAACAGAGAGATGAATCATGCCGATGAACGGCGGATTTGATATTACCCAGGGGTGGTTAAAAACCGGGTTTTTTGACATCGGACTTCGTTACAGCCCGCCGAATAGGGCAAAAAACCCGGTTTGTTTGGTTTTGACGCGTAAGTTTTGTTCTACTAAACGCGCCTAATTAAAGTCAATCCATCTCTGGGCGGCAGTAACACTTGCTCTACGCGCGGATCGTCAACTAGAGCCTGGTTGAATTTGGCGATCGCTACCCCGTTAGGAGGCTTTCCAGAGCAGTTATGATGTCAGATAAGGGCTATCAATTGCTAGTCCGAGGCGGCTCATTAACCCTGATAAATCAAAGTAAAAATCGCTAACTGCCGACCCGACTAAATGCAAAACCCGTAATACTGACATACTCACTCTCCCCCTATTTCCACAAGTTCGCCAATATTAAAATCAATCCCAATCCACTCATTCGTCTTCTTTAAATCTGCCCATAACAACAAGGGAATGTGCCAATGATGCACCATCAAAAAGGGCAGCGGATCGTCCCACTCGAAGATGGCATCTTTGCCTTGCGCGATTATTTGTAACCGCTCATAAACTAGCTTGGGCGACCACAAATGAGTCACCAATCGCCAAATTTCATGGTAAATCCAGTAAGTCGGGCGACTAGATGCCAAAGGCTGCAGTGTCTGTGGTAAAGGGTCTGGTTCCAAATAAGCTTTTGCCACATCGGGATGGTTGTAAAAAACCGCGATGGCTGAATGGGTGCGCGGGTTGCATTCGATCGCGTAAATCTCTCCATCATCCGCCGCCTCCATGAAATCGAAGGAAACTTGTCCAGTCAGATTTAGACTCTTGGCAAAGTGACGAATCCAATTTTCGATATCCGGGCGATCGACATGCTCGTAATTTATCTGAAACGCCGACGATTTGCAACAACAATGCAACTGAAGATGACCATCACGAATTGTACTGTGAGTGCAGTATTCTTGCCCGGGAATATACTCTTGCATTATCCAAGGTTTACTCTCGGAAATTGGTAAAGATTTCACAAACGCGGCCGTTTCCGCCTCAGTTGCGCAGGGTAACTTCGTCAGGTCTAACCTGCGAATAGAATCGTAGGGAATACTTTTGATTATATATGGACGCTGTGCATCAGTAAAATCAAAATCGATTACTTGCTGCGGATTAGTAATGCGGTAGGACTTCGGAACTCGCAGCCCCAACGCTTTGGCGGCTGTTGCCAACTCATATTTATCATCCAAACGTTGCAGAGTTTCGACATCTAGCTGCATTACCGTACAGTGAGGAGAAAGTACGCTTTTGGCTTTGGCATCGTAGTAACTGCCGCCTCCACTAGTGACGGGAACGTAAACATCAACTTTCTCTTGTTGGACAATTTTTAAGAGTGCGTGAGGGTATTCCTCTGTCTGGGGATTTGGTACTGTGTAAAAGCGATCGACTGCCCAAGAGTAACGATGACCTGTCAGCCAGTATTTGTGGGTTTCAAACAAAATTACCCGATGACCGGCCTTATGGAACGAGCGGGCTAGCTGTAATGCTTTGGTTCTCTTGCCGCCGCCGACCAAAATCGTTAGGGGAGACTCCGCGATCGCTCGAGACTGAAACGGTTTGATGATGATGGATCTCAGTAGGGCGATCGCAGTTAAAGCGAGATTCAGGGGCAGTACCAATAGCAGCAAAATTAAGGTTGCTATGGTTTTGACTGTCTGGAAGGGACTAGTCGTCGCGTTTGTTTCCTGTTCAGATGGCCTCGCTGCCGTTGAAACTGTTTCGATCATAATTTTTTACTAAGTAAATACTCTAATTAGCGGTGGTTTTTGAATGATTAAACCGCTTTTGAAGCTACGCAGGCCTAGAGTCTCCAGAAAAGAGAGATGATATCATTTCCGGTTACACCGGAATGATGTTGACTGTTGACGGTTGACTGTTGACTGTTGACAGTGAACAGTCAACCGTCAACCGTCAACTCGAATTTACTATTCCGATGCTAACGGATTTGATATGAATCATGCCGATGAAGCGCGGATTTGATATGACGCACGGGTGGTTAAAAACCGGGTTTTTTGATATCGGACTTCGTTAGAGCCCGCCTGGGCAAAAAACCCGGTTTTTTTGGTTTTGACGCCTAAGTTTTGTTCTACTAAACGCGCCGAATTAAGGTCAATCCATCTCTCAGCGGCAGTAATACTTGCTCTACGCGCGGATCGTCAACTAGAGCCTGGTTGAATTTGGCGATCGCTACCCCGTTAGGAGTGGCAGTACCTGACAAGTAGGGCTGTCCCTGCATCAAAGTGTTATCGACGCAGATCAAGCAATTAGGAGCCAACAGCCCCGTAGTTAGGAGTAAATCGAGATAGTCTCTGTATCCAGCTTTATCGGCATCGATAAATACCAGATCGAACACTTCTCCATTAGCAGCCAATTCTTTCATGGTTTCTAGAGCCGGTGCCACCTTCACTGAGATTTTGTGACCGGCAGTAGATTCGTGAAAACACTTCTGGGCAAATTCAGCTACATAAGCATCTACTTCGCAGGCTACCACCACTCCATCCACCGGCAGTGCTTCCGCCATCGCTAGTGCTGAGTACCCGGTAAACATCCCTATTTCCAGTACGCGCTGTGCTTTGGTGAGATGGACGAGAAATTTCAGCATTTGGCCTTCGAGATTACCCGATAGCATTTCCTGTTCCAACTGCCGCACTGTCTCGCCGTCAGAGAATCGCTTACTCCAATCTTCTGATTGAGTGCGCTTTACTAACGTGGCTAAGGCAGGAGATTCCGGCGTGGTACAAAGATCCAGGTACGGATCGAGACCATTTGCCAATTCGTAGGCTTGTTGTAATTCTGCCTTGAAAGCTCGATCGAGATTATCGATTTTTTCTACTTGCTCGGCGAGACTTTCGAGTTTAGCCGCTAAAATCCCGACTGGGGTAACGGGTCTCATGGTCAAACCCCTGATGTGGAAAGATTTCCTGCTTTTTCTGACCACAGGTACATATCTTCCCCATCGCCGCGGCGCGGATAGCCCTGACAGATTTCTCGATGAACCAGTAGGGCTTTATCCAACTCACCTCGAGTCAAATCATTCATGAAAAAGCATTCACCAATGGGGCGCGGAGCCGCAGCACGTTGAAGACCATCCCGGGTACGACTGATCGATGTTGTCGCTTTCCAGAGCAGTTCTGATGTGAGATAAGGGCTATCAATTGCTAGTCCGAGGCGGCTCATTAACCCTAAGATCCGATCGCGCTCGGCGATCGAAATGTAGCCCCGCAGTTGGGCAATGGTGGCCGAAAAAGCCATATCGATGGCGACAGAATGGCCGTGGAACATCGGAATTTCCGGCGTTAGTTCCAGCGTCGGACTCCAAGTGTGACCGTAGGCAATCACCCGATCCAAATCTAGCTCGTGTAGGTTCGGTACTTCTAATGCCAGCATCGACTCAATGCCCTTGTAAGTGAGCCGATGCGCCACTTCTTGAAGTTCCGGTGTGCCGTTTACATAACCAAAATGGGTGTGCAGCAATGCTTCGCCGTAGTTTTCTAACAACTCAAAGATTTCTGTGTTACCTACTACGGCAATCTTAATTAACTCTGCCATCCCGTTTCGCACTTGGTCGATCGGCAGAGTTTTCAGAAAAGAGAAGTCTAAAATTACTTTCTTGGAAGCGTGGTAAGCACCGAGGCGGTTTTTCAGCTTACCGTGGTTCACAGCTACTTTGATCGCCACACTGGCATCAATTAAGCCAATTAGTGTCGTCGGTACCCGAATGTAGTTAGTCCGACGGCGATAAGACGAGCAGGCAAAACCAGCTACGTCTGTCGTCAATCCACCACCGACTACCAAAACAGGCTCCTTCCGCACGAGTCCGAAATCAACGAAGGCATCTATGATGCTTTCAAACGTTTTTAACGTCTTATCAGGTTCCTTGATATTAACTGGAAAGACTGTTAAATCTATCTCGTGATGCTTGAAATAATGATGCATCTGTGCACCGTACAGATCGTAGACTGTTTCATCTACAACCATTAAACAGCGACCAAATTGGCGGTAACTATCCGCAATCTCAGGATTCTCAAGCTTGAAAGCACCATCTACGTATAGCAAGCTGAAATCTATTTTTTCGTACCCTTCAATCTGAAAAGCTCGATCGGTAGCTGTAAATGTTGCTTGAATGTCACCCATAAGATTTTTGCACTTTCATGTTGATAACTAACGGTAAGTATCCGGGCGACCGTCAAAACTCTCAATCCTTTTGCTGGCACACTTCCTCGGCATTAAGTTGACAAATTTGTCATTTAATATTATCTTAACTATCCACCTAAAAATTTACTTTCAGAGCTGTGTTAAGAATAGGTTAAATACTGCTTGTAGAGTATTTATCCTGAATGCCTTGCTAGGAGCAAGTTTAGATCGCCTCAATACTTGCACGAAATTTAACATAACGGATTTATCATATTTATGCAACCTCATGCAACAAAATTTCTATGGAATTGTTGGGGAATATACGATCGTCCAGCAATTAAGTAGCTCTACCTAATTAAACCGAAAACGCTTTCTTCACCATACTGTCCTCTGGCAGCCCTGGTTTCCAAACCTCTGGGATCGCGATCGCCAAATCGTACTCATCGGTAAAAAGGCGGGATCCCTAGATCCGATCGCTCCCCATGTAACCATTCATCCTCAATACGGTTCCTGAAGCGGACTTTGACACTCCCCTGACTGAAGTCGAGGGGATTCTTAATTCAGCGACTGACCTTAAAATGTTCTGTCCTTGCGGCAATATTTAAACCTTTCAACCGTGGGGATACCACCAATTGAAGAGCCTAACTCAGAAACACCCCAGCGGGTCTATCTCCAAAAGCGTACTAGGATACTTACCTAGAGTTCGGGTATGCCCTACCCTACCTAACAATCTCCAGTGAAAAAGTTTATTTGCTGGAATTGAAACCTACGTTTTCGGTTCCGGCTGTTTAGAGTGTTCTCGCCGCACTTTGTCCCCCGGTTTATGCCTAAAAGTGTGTCTCATGTCCCGTTTCACGATGGTAAAGGAGTTTAACCTTGACTATTTCAATATACCATGTTGTCCTGCCTTGTCCGGGTTTTTAAGAAAGTTTTTTGAATTGAAAAGATTAGAGTTTGGATTCAGGCTGAGACTAAGACAGTAGGCAGGATAAATCCTGTAAATTCCTTTCATCTCCGGACTGAAGTCACGGGGTTTTCAGGATATTTCTTATAAGGTGGCAAAAAGAAAATTACTTGCATTGCTGCTGAAGAAAGTTCCCACTGCTGCAGCATTAGGAGTGAACAATGTACAGAAGCATTGTCTTGGACGATCGCCGTTAACTTACCAGCGTGTTCTAGCCGTAGTTGTGCCATATTTGTGCTTGCCACTCCATAAGTTTTAAGTAGGTCTCAGTTGTCCTAGCTTTTCTTACCTACTTTATTCCTTAGTCCCCTCGGACGAAAGTTTGACTCTATGCAGCGATTTCAAGATCCGATTAATGCCGATTAATGCCGATTAATGCCGAATTCATAAAGCCGAGTTCATAAAAGAAAATAACGAACCCGGATTTTAGATTAGGCCATTTCCTGAGATGATACATCGGGGGCGATCGCCAGATTTGGTTCGCCCGAAAGCACTTGAGCAGCAGACGCAGTAGGTAATAGATCGTAAGAATTTCCGCCCAAACCCTTAACTTGGCGCATCAAAGTGCCCATTTCCAAAGCACTCATCGCATAATTCCAGCCCAAATTGCTTTTAATTCCAGCCCTTTCCAAAGCTTGCTGCATCGTGTCAGTCGTCACCACCCCAAAAATCACCGGCACCCCTGTTTGAAAAGCAGCCGCAGCAATTCCCTTAGCAACCTCACCAGCCACAAAATCGAAATGAGGAGTTTGGCCCCGAATTACTGCACCCAGACAAATTACCGCATCGTAGCGGTGAGAAAGAGCAGCTTGGCGGGCCACCAAAGGAATCTCAAAACTTCCGGGAACCCAAAAAAAGTCCACCTGAGAGCCATGAGGATTAATATCAACCCCGTGGCGTTTCAAACAATCTTGACATCCCTCCAAAAGTTTGTTGACCACCAAATCGTTAAAACGACCGATGACAATAGCAAATCGCAAAGATTCTGTGTGAGTAAAAGTTCCCTCGAAAACAGCCATAGTGTTCTAGTTTAGATTTTAGATTTTAGGTTTTAGAGTTTTGTTTGTGAGAAGGCAAAAGTCAGAAAGCTGCAGCATCTCATCTGAATCTCAAGTGCAAAAACATACAGGGTCGCGCGGTCTGGAAAATTCCTAGCTTCTGCCGAATGCCGAATGCCTTTCAATCGCTAGCGAATGCCTTCATCCTTCTATCTTTTACCTTCTTTATTCGATAAGGTTGGGTGAATTTAAACGACTAAAAAGTTCAATACACCCACTGCAATAACCAGCAAAAACCAGAGACCCGACCCGACATATATCAGCGTTTTAGACTGATTCCAGTTTTGGGGAGAGGCATAAGCAACCGGGACGCCAACGACCATGACAAAAGACAGCAGTACCAGAGCCAGTAAAACCACTTGAAACAGAATTGATAACATCTTTTCTCCTTTCGATATAACCGTGCGTTGATCAGAAATAGCTTGCCAGAACTGGAAAAAATATTCCAAATTCTAGTTTTTGACAGTTTCCCGATAGTTGATCGAGAGATTGTCAGTTGATTGATACGAAAGAACCCGTGCAATTCGGGCGTTGCGCGAACAGGCGTCAGCGACTTTTGAGATTTTTATCAATTTTATCATTGTTGGCTACTGCACAGAAAACAGGATTCGATACTGGCTGAAGGTTAAGTTACACTGCGATCGCGGGGTGCCACAAGCTGAGAAATTGCTAATCTGTGAGTTAGAGATGGGGGATGTTCGACTATGGACTTAGTTTTGTGCCACACAACAGCAGATTTTGACGCCTTGGGAGCGGCAGTGGGACTTTGCGTCCTGCGCCCCGGTAGCAGGATCGTACTGACAGGCGGGTGTCACCCGACGGTGCGGGATTTTTTGGCGCTACACCGCGACGAGTACCCGCTGATTGAACGCCGATCGGTCAATCCGCAACAAATTCGCTCGATTAGTATAGTTGATGCCTCCGGGCGCGATCGCTTGGGAAAAGCCGCCGAGTGGCTGGATTTGCCACAGGTGAGCGAAATTTCTGTTTTCGACCACCACAAGGAGGCGCATTCAGACATCCCCGCTACTTTTACCCAGATCGAAGCAGTCGGAGCCAGCACGACATTAATTGTCGAAAAGCTCCGCGAAAAGCTCAAAAATCTACCAGAAAACAGCGACACACCATCGCGCCTGCTGCCTTCGGAAGCAACAGTAATGGCCCTCGGCATCCACGTCGATACAGGTTCCCTCACCTTTGAGGGCGCAACTGCGCGAGATGCGACTGCTTTGGCGTGGTTGATGGAACAGGGAGCGAGTTTGCGGGTAATCGCTGAATATGTAGAACCCGGTTTGTCTCCTCAATTGCAAGATTTGCTGAGAGAAGCGCTGAATAATTTGCGATCGGAAATTTTGCACGGTTACAGCGTAGCTTGGGTGCTGCTATCTACTGAAGCCTACGTTCCGGGGCTTTCTTCGCTGGCTTCTCGCTTGCTCGATTTAACTGAAACCGATGCTCTGCTTTTAGGGAATGTTTATAAATTTGGGGAAAAGGACAACAACCCCAACATCGAGCCCGAATCGCCAGTTTCCAATCGATTAACTATTATCGGTCGATCGCGCATTGAAGGAACAAACCTCAGCGAATTGTTCAAACCCCTCGGCGGCGGAGGCCACGCCCGCGCCGCTTCCCTCGCCACCCGCGATGTTGACCCCCTGCTGACTTTAAATCAGTTAGCTGACGAACTCAAAACTCAAATTCCCCACCCTCCCACAGCCCGCGAATTAATGTCGTCTCCAGTGCGGAGTATTCGCCCGGAAACATCGGTGGGGGAAGCTCATCGTATACTCCTACGTTACGGACATTCCGGGCTTTGTGTGGTGGATGTGGGCGATCGGCTCGTCGGCATTATCTCGCGCCGCGACATTGACATTGCTCTGCACCACGGTTTCAGTCACGCCCCAGTCAAGGGTTACATGACTCCGCAGCTAAAAACGATCGCCCCAGATACCTTGCTGCCGGAAATTGAATCTTTAATGGTGATGTATGATATCGGGCGCTTGCCGGTATTGGAAAACAGTCAACTGGTAGGAATTGTGACTCGCACTGACGTGTTGCGGGAATTGCACCAGCAAAAAGCGCGAGACAGGGGAAGTAATGCAGAATTTTCTTATTGTCCCGTACCCGAATCGGTTGAGCAGTTGTTGCGATCGCGCATCAGTTCGGAATTGTGGCAATTATTGTCGATCGCGGCCAATATTGCCGCCGAACGCGGCTGGCAACTTTATATTGTGGGTGGAGCAGTCCGGGATTTACTATTGACGACCGATCATACACTGGCGCTAACAGATATTGATTTGGTTGTGGATGGAAAATGCGGTCCCGACGATTCCGGTGCTGGTGTCGAGTTAGCTTCATCGCTGCAAAAACTATACCCAGACGCGCGTTTGGACGTTCACGGTCAATTTCAAACCGCCGCGCTTTTGTGGCACAAAGACTCTGCTTTCGGCTCGCTGTGGGTGGATATCGCGACTGCTCGCACTGAATTTTATCCTTATCCGGCTGCAAATCCTGAAGTTGAAGCGAGTTCAATTCGCCAAGATTTGTACCGCAGGGATTTTACAATTAATGCGCTGGCTGTGCGGTTGGGTTTTCCTCGCAGTGGCGAATTGTTAGATTTTTTTGGCGGTTTGCTGGACTTGCAAGCGCGGCAAATTCGAGTTTTGCACGCCAACAGTTTTATCGAAGATCCGACGCGAATTTATCGCGCTGTGCGGTTTGCTGTGCGGTTGGGTTTTGAAATTGAGCCGCAGACGGAAGGATACATCCGCCACGCTTTGGCCAGCGGCATTTATTACCGAATTCAGGGGGAAAACGGCCGAGCTCCGGCTTTGGAAACTCGCCTGAAAAGCGAGTTAAAATACATTTTGCAAGCTCCCTACTGGAAAGTTGCTTTGCAAATGCTAGGAGATTTGCAGGCTTTGCGCTGCATTCATCCTACTTTGGAGTTGGATCGCCAATTGTGGCGACAACTGCGTTTGATCGATCGGTGTTTGAATGGAATCCCAAGGAAGAAGGAAGAGGAACTCCCAAGGAAGAAGGAAGAAAGAAGTTCGGCAACGGATTCTGTAACGGATGTAACGGATGTAAAGGATAGAAGTCCGATGTCCGTCGGAAGTTCGGCAACGGATGTAACGGATGTAACGGATGTAACGGATGTAAAGGATAGAAGGAAGAAGGAAGAGGGAAAAGCTAAGAAGGAAGAAGCAACTCCCAGTTCCAAATTCCCAATTACCAATTCCCAATTCCCAATTATCAATATTCCCGATTGGCAGATGCGGCTGGAAGTTTTGATAGCTTATTTAGCACCGGAATATCGCGGCAAGGTAGCTGCAAATCTTCAGTTACCCGCTGACAGCATTAAGCGGTTGGAAGTGTTGGAAGCTGGAAAGAACCAGTTAGCAGAGGGTTTGCCTAAGTGCGAGTTGCCGAGTCAATTGGTGCTGCTGTTGAGGAATTATGATTTGCCGGTGTTAATTGCGATCGCCATACAAAGTCCGCGAAGTGCGCGCCGCCAAATTTGGGAATATCTCACCATGTGGGCGAATGTTGAGTCGCCTTTAAATGGCAACGATTTGAAGGCTTTGGGTTATAAGCCTGGGCCTGAGTTTAAACGAATGTTGGATGATTTGTTGGCGGCGACCTTGGATGGCGATTTGGGCGATCGGGCTGCTGCTATCTCTTTCTTAGCACAACGTTATCCTCCAGCTTAGTAAAGTGCGTCAGCAGCGCGTTATTTTTTCTATAATTGATAGGCTAATTGCTGACGCACTCTACTAAATTTAGTTCTGGACGCATGGGAGTCCAGAAACCGGGCTTTTTTACCAAAAGACGCGTTGCAACCCGCAGATTATATCATGTCCGGTCGATTCCCTCCGCTTCGCTTCCCCCGAAATCAGGTAGGGGCAGGTAAACCTGCCAATATCTGCCAATAATTGACAATCTCAAAAACCCGCCCGGCCAGGATATTATGGTCAATCGATCAGACATGATATTAGGTACAAAAACCGGTTTCTTTGTGGGAGTGCGTCCAGGACTTTAAATTTTACTTTTCAGTTCAAAACAGCCTCACAAGCCGATCGCACATTATTGATATTTAGATAATTAAGGTGAAAAAACAGCGCCCTCCTGGTTTAATCGCAATTGTCCTTTACAAAAGTTTGGTTGCTTCCCTCTTGACAGTAACTTCGATCGCTTTGCTTTTAGCACTGAATAGTCATCACTTCTTGGAGGCTTTATCGGAATCTTTATTCTTAGAAACTAAACTAAATATTGTTAAATATTTATTAGGAAAGATTCTAATTATTAAGCCTCACACCTTACTATTTAGTGGACTGGCGACCGGACTGTATGCAATTTTAACTGTTCTGGAAGCGGTGGGTTTATGGTACGAAAAAGCCTGGGCAACAATCTTAGTTTTATTGCTAGTCGGTATCAGTATTCCGCCTGAAATCTATGAATTAGTTCAAGGTGTCACGGTACTTAAGTTAGCGGTATTTATCACAAATATAGCCGTATTATGGTATTTGCTGCACCATTTGCCGAAGCACGGTAAGGGATCTGAGAATTTTGGGAATTCAGAGGACACTCATTTGACTTAATAAATATCAGCATTTTCAATCAGTAGGCGCTTTACCATTTTATTTGTAATGCGTTTACCTGATAATTCTAAGTTTCAATATTAAATATTTAACTCTTGGGGCGCATTCTTGAGCGTATTCATAGTGTTTTTCATTTTTTATCATAGTTTCCAGGCTCTTTATTTCCCCAAGCTGAAGATTGCCAGTCGGCAGACAAGAAATCACAAAAGTGCTTATAAGTCCAATAAAAACCTAAATCTTTATAAAAATCGGCGAATTGTAAAGATTCGATAAACCCAGGAGGGGTTGTACCCCCCAGGGGTTATAGTAATATACATATATAGATGCACCCTGATGGCTTTCCCGTTCCAAAAGAGCGGGATTTTTATTGGAAAAATATTGTATTAAGTTTTAAGATACCTGGTACAGATAGAATTGGTGGAACATTTCAATAAAATGATCGCCCGAGGCAAAAATAGCAGAGAAGAAGCAAAAACCAGGGTTCGGAGCGATCGAACACAGCCCTAACTCTGTGAAATAACCCAAAGGCGGTAGCATAGTTGGGGAAACGGCATCAACTAAAGATGAACTTAGCGCCAGCAACAGTCCTGCAACAGGGCAAATACAAAATTAACGCGACTTTAGGCATAGGAGGGTTCGGGATCACTTACCGAGCTATCCACACCCATTTAAACCAAACCGTCGTACTCAAAACCCTGAACGAAAGTCTGCGCCAACACCCAGAATCGGCGCAATTTCAGCAGCAGTTTATTGCCGAAGCCCAACGCCTGTCGCGGTGTCAGCATTCCAACATCGTCAGAGTAATCGACTTTTTTGAAGAAGCCGGACAGTATTTTATCGCAATGGACTACATTCCGGGCCAAACTCTCGCCCAAATAGTCGAAACCGATCAGCCACTGCCAGAAGCCCAGGCCCTGCACTACATTCGGCAAATAGCCTCAGCCGTAAATACAGTTCACCACAGCGGATTGCTGCACGGAGATATCAATCCAGAAAATATTATCCGGCGAGCCGATTCTCACCTCGTAATGTTAATAGATTTCGGCATTGCCCGCGGCTTTACCGCCGGCACCAAACAAACCCACACTAACTTGCTCTCGCCCGGGTACGCGCCGATTGAACAATACCTCTATGACGGTAAATGTACACCGGCCACAGACATCTACGCGCTCTCCGCCACCCTCTACTACTTACTTTCCGGCGTGGCGCCCGTAGCAGCACCCCTGCGCGATCGCATTCCCCTGGCTTCGTTGCGGCAATTTCAGCCCAACCTCAGCGCGGGAATCGAGCGAGCCATCATTCAGGGACTCGAAATCGACCCTCACAACCGCCCTCAGACAGTGGAAAATTGGCTTACCATGTTGCAAGAAACAGAGCGAGTACCAGCACAGAGAAAAGGCAAGCAAAGTCTGCGATTGCCCGCGCCTCCCCCGCTGCAGTTGAGTTTAGTGGCGTTTGTCGTAACGGCTGCAATTGCAGGCTGGATGGGTTTTGACCTAGCATGGCGCTACAACAGCACCAGTCTCAGCAGCAATCGATCCAAAATTGAATCCTTCCCATCTCTCGAAGATTTGCTCAAATCCCGCGATTTGTCAGGGCCGATGTTCGGGCAGCCGTCTGTCGAAAGCAGCCCTCTCTACCCGCTCGAACTCAACAAGCGCCCCAAACCCCCCTTAGACAGCAGCAACATTCCCGAACAGATAGATGCCTCAGAAACTCGCGCCGAACCTTCAGGATTGGCAAGCCCGGAAACTCGCGCCCCAGAGCCCGAAGCGGAACCTGAGCCATCCCCGACACCCGAGCTCCTAGAGCAGCCTGCTAAGTCCCCCATTCCGGAGCCTCAAACCCAAATCGAGCCAGCACCCCAACCAGAACCCGCACCGGTACCGGAAGTTGCGCCCCTGCCTGCTGAATCGCCCCCCGCACCCGCCCCGCCTACGCCTAAGAGTGCTGAAACCTTGCCACCCTCTGAATCCGCGTCGCCAGTAATAGCGTCGCCGATCGAGGGATCGCCTGAACCTGCGATACCGAACCGCAGCAGCAGCAATTCAGATAGTTCGATCGCACCTGACTCACCACCCCCTGTGGCAGATCCCACTGTGCCTTTTCCTGAACCTGCGACAAATTAGTATTGTTTTTGTTGGTTAAAAGTGCGGACAAATACTTGGTTTTATCAGTCAGCAAATATCCGCTCGGGAGTCTAGATAATAACGCCCTTCCTAGCCAACGACTATCTCGCAAAACCTTCGACCGAATCAGGAAATCCCAACAGGGGCGGTCTGAGTTTATCCAATATTTCCTATTCCCTCTGCAATCCAAATGCCCGCTTGAAAAAAAAGCAGGACAGTTTGATATTTTGATTTAATTTATGTTAGAATATGTGCGCGGCGCTGAGGTTGTGTGAAGTCGTGTATTACTGCTGCTGTCGCTGCAAACATTTTGGTACAAAGCAACCCCAATATCGCATTGGAGCGAGTCTAAGGGAGGCTTGGGGGCTAAGCCGTTGTGCCTTAAACTGTTCTAACTCTCCAGAATCCTATCCCCGAACTCGGGGTGGGAGTGTCAATTCCCCCAAAATTCCTTTCTTTGGGAGCAAGCACCATTGGGGACAAGCAAGTTATAATTTGTTGCGGAAGCGCACAGAGATTTTTTATGAGTAAACCCCCAGTTCATGCTTTTTTTGTAGGCAGAGCACTTGCCGAAGCACTGTACGAGCAATTAGAAAGCGCAGCAACCAACGCTTTCTCTGAACTCGGCAAATTTGACGCAGAACAAAGAGAACGCCTGCGACAGTTCACCGATCAAGTTCTGGAACGGGCCTCCAGAGCTGCGGATGAGGCACAGCAGACCAGAACTGGCACTGCAACCACCACCATTGAAGACATCCATCCCGCAGAGTTGCAAGCGACTATTGACGAGCTGCGCGCCGAAGTGGCAATGGTGCGCTCCCAATTGCAGCGCTACCGCAGCAGTTTGCCCTAGCGCTCGCTCCCCGACCACAACTATTATTTACGACTACGTGAGCGCAAAGCACTGCGCTCCTGCGCTCCTACCTGCAATCAAAGCAACAACATAAAATAAGCAATTTGGGAACCCAAGTGTCTGCTCTCCTTGATGACTCTGTTAATCGCCAGCGCTCCAGAAAGCTCGCTGGCGAAGGCGATGAGCCAAAAACTGCTGGTAAATCCTACAAAAGTAAAGCTTATCGCTGGAATCGCGAAAAATACTCCCGGAAGCGGCGCTTCTTCGACATTTGGGCTTTTGTCTTGCTCTGGCTGGCTTCGCTGTGGCTCGACAGCAAAAATTGGAGCTACTGGGGAGGCGTGAGTGAAGAAAAGAAAGTTGCCAGGCGCCGCTTTCAAGCTATCTGGGTTCGAGAAACACTCTTGGATTTGGGACCGACTTTCATTAAAGTTGGGCAGTTATTTTCCACCCGCGCCGATTTGTTCCCGACAGAGTTTGTCGAGGAACTTTCTAAGCTGCAAGATAAAGTGCCTGCTTTCAGTTACGAGCAGTTAGAGGTAATTGTTGAGCAAGATTTGGGCAAGACAGTTCAAGAACTCTACCACAGCTTTGACCCGGTGCCCCTGGCCGCTGCAAGTCTGGGTCAGGTACACAAAGCTCAACTGCATTCGGGCCCGGAAGTGGTGGTCAAGGTGCAGCGACCGGGACTGCGGAAGCTGTTCGAGATCGATTTGCAAATTCTTAAGGGAATTGCCCGCTACTTTCAAAACCATCCTAAGTGGGGCCGCGGCCGAGATTGGATGGGGATTTATGAGGAATGCTGTCGCATTCTATGGCTGGAAATTGACTATCTCCATGAAGGCCGCAATGCTGATACTTTTCGCCGCAATTTTAGCAACTGTGACTGGGTGCGGGTGCCGAGGGTTTATTGGCGGTACGCGGCTCCGCGAGTGCTGACTTTGGAATACCTGCCCGGGATTAAAATCAGCCACTACGAAGCTTTGGAAGCGGCCGGTATTGATCGAAAATTAATCGCTCAGTTGGGGGCAAAAGCTTATTTGCGCCAGTTGCTCAACGATGGCTTTTTCCACGCTGACCCACACCCCGGCAACATCGCTGTTAGTGCTGACGGTTGTCTGATTTTCTACGATTTTGGCATGATGGGGCAAATCCAGTCGAACGTCCGCGAAGGACTGATGGAGACGCTTTACGGCATTGCTTCCAAGGATGGACAGCGGATTATGGATTCTCTGATCAATTTGGGAGCTTTGGTGCCTACGGGTGATATGAGTCCGGTGCGCCGATCAATCCAGTATATGCTGGATAACTTCATGGACAAGCCTTTTGAAAATCAGTCGGTGAGCGCGATTACGGACGACCTTTACGATATTGCCTACGACCAACCTTTTCGCTTCCCAGCTACCTTTACTTTTGTAATGCGAGCTTTTTCGACGATTGAAGGAGTGGGGCGGGGCTTAGATCCCGAGTTTAACTTTATGGAGGTGGCACAACCTTTTGCCATGCAGCTTATGAGTAATGGAAATGGCCCTGATGCAGGTAGCAGCATTTTTAACGAAATCGGCCGTCAGGCAGCTCAGGTGAGTTCGACTGCTTTGGCTTTGCCCCGCCGGATTGAGGAGACTATTGACAAACTCGAACAGGGAGATTTACGGATTCGCGTCCGTTCTGCCGAAACAGAGCGGTTGATCCGCCGCCTGACCAGCGTTCAAATGGGTACGAATTATGCTTTGCTGATGAGTGCTTTTACTTTGTCAGCGACAATTTTGTTTGTCAGCAATCAAGTCTGGCCGGCAGTGGCTGTGGCATTGCTGGCGGCGGGTGCAGGGTTTGCTCTTCTGCGTTTGTTTAAGCGGATCGATCGTTTAGACAGGATGTCATAATTGTGCAATTTGGGATGTGAAATTTCAGGTTTGAGATTTCTCGCCAGCCAAAAGTTGACCTCGAATGTTAAGTTTTGGCTGGCTGACAACAGATTGCTAAATAAAATTGAGAGCACTTACGCGCTTTGACGCTAACAACCCGGTTGCTTCCTAAATTTATCGCCATCCAAACCTGTGATTTATGGTAGAAATCCAGTTTTTTTTGCAGGCGCTGCTTAATTTACTGGATTTACCGAAATTTTAAGAGGGGATTACCATCATCAGAAAATGTGGGTAGAAACCCCGTCCTTCTAGGACGGCTTTACAGGTATAATTTGAGTGGTTAATGACCCACCCGTGACGATGGAGACATAAACCCTAACACCAAAGTTTGCGAACAATCGCAACGGGGAAGAAAAATCGGTAGACCGGGAAAAGAGGACGGGGCAATGGTGAACATCCCTAGAATCAAAACTACACAAGAATTCCTTCTGGCATTCGACACGTAAAAACCGCAGGGCTTGCGGGGTTAGTCTGTGGAGTGAACGTAAGACCATAAACTCCTTGAGGGTGGAGGCGGTTGCGAAGAAGCAGAAACTCAAATCGCGAGGTTTGGGAATCCCCGTACCTTTAGGTCGGGGTGGATGTCAAAACGATCTACAATATAAGGTCAAGGAAGTGCAATTTTTCCAAAACTCACGATCGCGGGCGGCAGAAATTTCAAGTCCCCTTCGCGATTTAAGTTTTGGAAGAAAACATTGCACCACTTAAATCAAGCTTTTAAGTTCGATGAGTCCAATCACCCAATCTATGAAACGCTCTTTCGCAGGTAAGACAGACACGGGGCTAGTTCGTTCAGTAAACCAGGATTCATACTACATAGACTCTGACGGGCGATTTTTCATAGTGGCCGACGGAATGGGAGGACACGCCGGAGGTCAAGAAGCCAGCCGGATTGCGACTCAGGCGATTAAATCTTATTTGCTCGAACATTGGGAAGGGCCTGAGGATTCTCCGCTGTTGTTGGAAAAGGCTTTTTTAATTGCTAATCAAGCAATTTTGACGGATCAGCTAGACCACCCCGAGCGTGCTGATATGGGGACTACGGCTGTGGTTCTCATGTTTAGGGATGAGGGCCGACCTTGGTGCGCAAATATCGGGGACTCTCGCTTGTACCGGCTGCACGGCTCTCGGTTGGAGCAGATTACTGAAGACCAGACTTGGGTGGCTCAGGCTGTGAAAAGAAAGGCCCTAACTCCGGACCAGGCTCGCAGTCATCCTTGGCGTCACGTTTTGTCCCAGTGTTTGGGCCGCGATGATTTGCGGGAAATAGATATTTTGCCGGTGGACGTGCAGCCAGGGGATCGCTTGCTGCTGTGCAGCGACGGGTTGACTGAGGAACTTTCCGATCCTTTGATTGCTTCGCCTCTGAAGTCGATTCGCGCCTGCGAGGGCGCTGCAAATGCTTTGATTCAAGCCGCTAAGGATAAAGGGGGACGCGATAATATTACTGTGGTGATTGTGACGATCGACCTCAAATAAATCGGGCAACCCCCTGGACAATCTAAAATCTAAAATCTAAAATCTCAAATTTGGATAAAGGGGGACGGGATAATATTACTGTGGTGATTGTGACGATCGACCTCAAATAAATCGGGCAACCCCCCGGACAATCTCAAATCTAAAATCTAAAACTTGGATAAAGGGGGACGCGATAATATTACTGTGGTGATTGTGACGATCGACCTCAAATAAATCGGGCAACCCCCCGGACAATCTCAAATCTAAAATCTAAAATCTAAAATTTAATGACCCGCGTTATCGGTTTGATCAGCGGCACGTCGGTGGATGGCATTGATGCTGCTTTGGTGGATGTGATGGGTTCCCAAACAGACTTGAAAGTGCAATTGGTAGCCGGCAAGACTTTCCCTTATCCTGCTAATTTGCGCTCGCAAATTCTCTCGGTTTGCAGCGGCTCAGCTTTATCAATGGCTGAACTAGCCGAATTAGATGATGCCATTGCCCAAGAATTTGCCACGGCGGCATTGACAATTCAAGCAGAATATGATAAAGCCGAATTAATCGGCTCTCACGGTCAAACCGTCTACCACCGACCTGCAAGGAAAGCCGAGAAAGAGATGGGCACTGGGTTCATGGGCTACAGCTTGCAACTCGGGCGGGGCGCGCTAATTGCGCAATTGACAGGCATTACTACAGTGAGTAACTTTCGATCGGCAGACATTGCAGCAGGGGGTCAAGGAGCACCCTTAGTCTCAATACTTGATGCCTGCCTGCTGGCGGAACCCAACAGAAGCCTCTGCATCCAAAATCTGGGCGGAATTGGCAATGTTACCTATCTTCCCGCCAAGTCCAAGGGGGAAAACAAGGACGAGTCGGAGATTTTCAGTCTAGGTCCGGGCATCTCGGGCTGGGATACAGGGCCGGCGAATTCCCTGTTAGATTTGGCAGTGCAGCAATTGAGTGGCGGCACTAAGACGATCGACGAAGGTGGAGCTTGGGCCGCATCGGGAACTCCCTGTCAAGCTTTAGTCGATGATTGGCTGCAGCAAGAGTTCTTCCGTCAACCACCGCCGAAATCTACTGGGCGAGAGTTATTTGGTGTAGACTATTTTGACCGGTGTTTGGTCGAGGCCCAAGGTTACAACCTCAGTCCTGCTGACGTACTGGCTACTCTGACAGAACTGACTGTTGCCTCGATAGTTCACAGTTACCAAACTTTCTTACCGGCTATGCCCGATCGAGTTTTACTGTGCGGGGGCGGCAGCCACAATCTCTACTTAAAACGCCGATTGCAATCTCAATTGCATCCAGTGCAAGTGTTGACTACTTCTGAGGCAGGCTTGAGTGTAGATTTTAAAGAGGCGATCGCTTTCGCGGTTTTAGCCGCATGGCGGATTCGGGGCATTCCCGGCAATCTGCCTCAAGTTACTGGTGCCCGCGCACCGGTACTTTTAGGGGAAATTAACTCTTGTTGGCACAGTTGGGCGTGATAGCATAGAGTCTTAGGGACAACGGCTGTGCGTTGTTGCACCAGCATTGTAGCCAGCAGGAAAAGCATAGGAACAGCACTGTGGCTCACACGTTTTTAATGGAATCGGGCCAATGGACGCTCGAAGGAAGTTGGATTGAGCGCAATGGCGTGCCAATTACGGTGAAAGGCAAAACTTTAGTGAGCTGGAACCGAACAGATTGGTTCAGTATGGTTACGAAGCTCGTGTTTCCTGGAGGCGATCGCGAAGAGATTATTTTGCAGTACCGAGGACACCTCAACAGCGATGAACGGCAGTATACTTTTGTACTCCAACACAGCGAACTCGGTCGGGTCGAGGGCGAAGGTTGGATTGCTCCCCAGTCGATCGTCCAGCGTTACTGGGTACTGGGAGACGAACGCCAACGGCGCACGGGTTTTGATACGCTCCATCGCGTCGATCACAACCGCTACTATCACTCTAGCGGCATCATGTCTGGTCATTACTTGACAAGTACGATGGAGGCTACTTTGGAACGTCAGTCGGAATAGCTTTTTCTAGAGTTACCACCTGCGATTTCTAGGGTTTGATGTGAAAATTGAAGGTCTTGCTAGTCGGAGATCCCGCTCAGATGTCCGACTAGCGCACTCTTGTGAAACCTTATCCGCTGTAACTAAAGACAAATATTTTATTTTGTTAAAAAGTTCACACTTACGATCAAAAATTATTAAACTTTTGAGTCGAACCGCGATAAATTATTTTTGCGATATCCTTCTGTGGCGCTCAATAGATTGCTGCGCTCGACTTCCCAAATGGAGCCTAATCAAGAAAAAAACTCTCAAATTTTCCCGGCGAGACAATGACTATGTGCAGATGCTTTCTACCTTCTATAGCAACCACACCCGACCCCCGATGACGTTCTTAATTGCACAAACCCTTGATTTTATTGCTTGTGACTTCTCTGGTATATAACTAAAGCCTTCTTCCTTGTGCCTTCGAGTGACGCCCCATCACCCCCAACTCCTTTCCACCTGAGGAAGAGAGTAAGAGACAGAGGTCGCCGACTGCGACTCTTTGCTACTCAACGCCTGGGTTTGGTTCTAGGCCCCAATGATGTTTGAGAAAATGGCGGTACATGGTTTCCCGAAGCATCATTTGCTCGTAAAGCTTGACCAAAAACTCCTGAGCTTGTTCGCGACTCATGTCACTTACCTGTGTTTTGAAGGAACACAGGCTAAATTGCTGCTCCAAAGACAGTTCTGCTGGTTGGCTCATGACTTTGACTCCTCTGTAAGTAAAGGTGACTTAAAAGTGAACACCTGGATTAACCAGATTTGTAAATAGTTTCAGCGATCGACCGTTGGTTTCGGGAGGGCTGATGGCCCATCTTGCTTTAGTATATATTACAAAAGGTAACAATTGTTTGACAAAATCACCATCTGTCCCAAGAAATAACTTACTTAGGGAGAGAGATGAGGAAATGCCTGCAAAAGTTCCTTCCGCAGGCATATACAACTGTATCTAGTTGTCAAGAGAAAAAAGGCTCAGTACGAACCAAAAGAATTGAAGCCCTTTATACCAAATCAGGCAGAGCTTCTGTCTGCCAGGATCCGATGGGAGATGAGGAGAGCGGGAGAGGGGGGGATGAGGAGAGGGGGAGATTGGAAGATGAGGAGACAGGGAGAGGATCCGATGGGGAGATGGGGAGATGGGGAGAATTTCTATTTCTATTTCTCTGTTCTTCCTTCTTCCTTCTTCCTTCTTCCTGAGATCCGTTACATCCGTTACATCCGTTACATCCTCAGAAAGCGAATCCGTTGCCGAACTTCCTTCTGACTAATTCGAGGGCCCGCCATCCTAGGGTGCAGTGGCCGCTCCAGGTGGGGAATTGGGAGCAGCGGGTGCAGGCGAAACAGGAGGAATGGCCTGATTTCCCCCAAAGTTGCTAGGCTGCGCCGGAGCGGGGAGAGGGGATTGAAACTGATTGGGATTGAGCTGCTGCTGCTCAGGAGCGGGGAGAGGAGATGGAAACTGATTGGGATTCAACTGCTGCTGCCCCGGAGCCAGAGGAGACGGCAGGGGTTGACCGGAATTGCCGATCGCAGGTGCTGCAGGAATGCCAGAATTGGGAACCGAGGGATTCGGCAGCGGGGAGGCAGCCGAACTAGGAAGAGTTGCTAGGGCCACTCGATCGCCCCCTACCTCTCTCAATTTGTCTAAAACCTCGACAACTTTGGCATATCTAGCATTTTGAGGAGCGTACAGCACCATCAACCCCGCAGGGTTTTGGGTTTGGAAACTCTTTAAAACTCGATCGAGCTGTTGGTAATTAACAGGCAATTGGTCGATATAAGTTTGCCCGAAATCGTCAATGCTGACAATCAGCATCTCTCGCATCTGTGTTTGTCCCGTCTTCGCCTTAGGCAAATCGACATTAATTGCTTGCTGGCGAGTCAGTTGCAGCGCCGCCAGGAGAAAAAACGTCAGAATGCAAAATATCACGTCAATTAAAGGCACCAGTTCAATCCGAGCCTCTTCAGCAGGAGTATCTAGATTAATCTTCATCTGATCTGTGGAGTTTTAATTATTAGAAGGTGAATCTTCAGCCGGATCGGAACCTTTCAATTTCGGCTCCCGGTTCCGTTCTCCCGGTTCTTGAGAATTGAGAGAACGCCTGTTCAAACCATCGGAACCAAAGGAAGAATTGCTGTATTCGGCACCGGGCGATCGACCCTTAGCATTAGCTGTCGGCCAGTATTGCCTGTAAAGCAATTCCAGTTCATTTCCCGCTTTGCGAAATATTTTTGCCTGGTTGAACAAAAAAGCTTGAAAGATCCGATAAAACGCCAAGCTAAAAATTGCTACTACCATCCCAGTAGCAGTCGTGATCAGCGCCTCGCTAATCCCCAAAGTTACGCCAGTTGTTGCCGACGTGCCGATGTCGCCCAGACGGATGGAACTGAGCGAGTTAATCAAGCCCAAAACTGTTCCCAGCAAGCCCAGCAAAGGGGCTAGAGCGATCGTAGCTTCTAAGATTTTGTCGCCGCGGCGCATCGAAGCCAACTCTTCATCGGCGGAGGCTTCGAGTGCGAGTCGAAATAAGTCGGGTTCAGGGTTGTACAGGCGCAGCGGTGCAGATAGAAATCGCCCGATCGGCTGTCGGTTAGCTTGTCTGGCAATCTCGCTAGCCGCCCCCCAATCGCTGCGAGCCGCTTCAAGAATACGGTTAACTATCTGCTTTTCTTTGCTCAGGAGGCTCGCCCAAAACCACAAGCGCTCGATAATTGTACTCAAAGATAGAATCGATAACACTAACAGGGGCCACATGGCGGGGCCACCTTTTTGAAACAGTTCTTGAATATTCACAGTATTTTTACTCCTGCATAACCGGCTTGGCTTTGCTTCTGTTGTACTTTTTTTAACAAATTTAAGGCCATTTAATTTTAGCTATTAATGTACTGTGCTCCGGGGCCGATCGACCGTTGGCGATCGACTAATTCCTCACAACTCGTCTAAATCTTGACACATATCTTGCAGCGACTGGTGTTGAAGGCGACGGGAAGAGCGGCGATACTTTTTAGTTTGCAGCTTCGGTTCGTATTGCTGCGTACCATCCGACTTGGTTTGCTGTTTCAAACTCGCCTCGGCACTACTAGAGTTTTGCTCTTGTTGCTGGCGGACGATCGCCTCGGAGAGAAAATTCAAGTAATAATCGTAGCGCTCCCAAGAGCCCCGCACGACACAGTTAGGCTCGTCTCGGTGCGAACAGTCGCTAAACTGGCAGCTACCCAAAGCCAGCCTCTGGCGCGCTTCTGGGAAATATTCAGCTAACTCGGACGGGTCGCATTCGAGAGCCGGCTGATTAAAGCCCGGAGTATCCGCCAAAAGTCCGCCACCGGGGAGTTCAAATAGTTCTACGTGGCGAGTCGTGTGGCGCCCGCGGCCGAGTTTGCCGGAAACAGCGTTCACTCGCAGATTCAGAGCCGGGATCAGTTGGTTGATCAAGCTGGACTTGCCAACCCCTGAAGGGCCACAAATTACCGTTATTTTCCCTTGTAAGTGCTGCAGAAGGAAGTTCGGCAACGGGTCATGTACGGAATTTAACGGATCTAACTGATAGACCGAACTTGGAAGCAGGGGGTTATCCTCAGAAATCACGCTAGATTGCTCTATTTTCTCCGTTAAGTCATGGCAGGCTGGTTTTGATGCAGAAACTTCATTTTTACTTTCTTCGGTGGCTTCCTGGACTCCGGCACCGCTGCGGACGCTAATAAACATTGGTTCGTAGCCCCAGCCTGAAAGTCGATCGCGCCACTGTTCCAACTCCTGGGGCGTCACCAAATCGCATTTGTTGAGGCACAAACTCACCTCTAAACCTGTAGATTCTGCCTTGACTAAAAACCGAGTTAATGATGCGGGGTCTAAGTCGGGTTCGGCGAGGGCAAAAACCAGGAGAATGCGATCGGCATTAGCTACAGGCGGGCGGTTGAGTTCTGTTTGGCGCGGGAAGACTTCAGAAATTGCACCCCGGCGGTCAGTCCAGTCGGGTTCGTCTACCACCACCCGATCGCCCACCATCACCTGTTGGCCAATTTTTTTCAGTCGAGTGCGACGAGTGCACAGGAGAGTCGGAGAATCAGCCAGGGGAGCATTTTTCCCGTCAATCGAGACTGGGGGATCTAACCTCACTTGGTAGAAGTTAGCCTGAACAGCAATTACAGTACCGACGATCGAGGGCGAATTCAGGCTCATCCTGCTTCCTTGTTTTCTGGGCGCTGCACTTTCATTGCAAAAAAGCCCGACTCCGGCTCATCCGCGACAAATTGCGTTTCGAGAATCTGGTAGCCTTCCATTTTGAGACTATCGGGTACTTGTTCGATCGGCTCTCCAGCGTCCAGCCACACCTCCAAAACAGCACCCGGTTCCATTTGCTCCAAGCGCAGTTTAGTGCGGACAAAATTGAGAGGACACGGAGTACCACGCAGATCAATTTTGGCATCTGGGGATTTGGGACTTTCAATTTTCGATGTTGAATTCATAATGTTTTTCGCAATCTCCAATCCTGAAAGGCTTAGTTTTTTAAACAAGTTGCGTGGAAACTGGAGAATCTAAAATTTTGTGTCCAATTGGACACAGATTATTATTCTTTCTCGAAGTTGTGTGTCCAATTGGACACAGATTATTATTTTTTCTGCAAAAAATGAGCGCAATTGCGCTCACTTTTTTGAGCGCTACTGAAACCCAATGCCCCGGAACCGTCCCACCTGCCATTTTTGTGGGCACTTGTGCACAATTTTTTGACGGCTGTTGAAACAAATTGCCCCGGAACCGTCCCACCTGCCATTTTTGTGGGCAATTGCGCACAAATTTTTAACGGCTGTTGAAACAAATTGCCGGGGAATCCTCAAACAGGAAAATTTGACACCCATGGGTGTCAAAAATTGTTTATTTCTGAAACAAATTGCCCAGAAATCCTTCCAAACCGCCTTTACCAGTACGATCGCCCTTCAGTTTAGCAAGCTGCATCAGCAACTCCCGTTCCTCAGCAGTCACCTTAGTCGGAATGTCAATAGACACCGTAATCAAATGATCGCCGCGACTGACTGGATTTCCCAACCGTGGCACCCCTTTTTTCTCCAGAGTCAGAACAGTATTCGCCTGAGTTCCGCTAGGAATCAACAATTCCGTCGGCCCGTCAACGGTTTCCACTTCCAACCGGCACCCCAAAATTGCTTGCAAATAACTAATCTTAACTTCCGAGTTAACGTTAGTGCCGTCCCGCTTAAATAGGGGGTCTTCATTCACAGCCAAGAACACGTAAAGATCCCCGGGCGGCCCGCCCAGTTTGCCAGCATCCCCTTCATTGGAAACGCGCAAGCGAGTACCGTTGTCAACCCCAGCCGGAATAGTGATTTTCAGCTTTTTCATCACTTCTTTCTGGCCCCGGCCGCCGCAAGTTTCGCACTTGTCCTCAATTACTTGCCCGGTGCCGTTGCAACTGGGGCAAACTGAAACTTGAGTAAAGCTGCCAAAAGGAGTGCGGGTAGCGCGTCGGACTTGACCGCTGCCGGTACAAGTCGAGCAGGTTTGGGGTCTGGTTCCCGGTTTGGCGCCGGTACCAGTGCAAGTTTCGCAGGTTTCTAGGTGCTTGATGCGGAGTTCTTTTTCCCCACCGAACACTGCTTCGCGAAACTCCAGCCGCAAGTCAAGGCGCAAATCGTCTCCGCGCACCGGCCCGCTGCGTCTGCGACCTTGTTGTTGACCGCCCCCCGGGCCCTGAAAACCCTGAAAGAAGCTTTCAAAAATATCGGCAAAGCTGTCGCCGAAGTCTTGGAAGCCCGGAGCCGCACCGCTCACGCCTGCTTCACCGAAACGGTCGAAACGGGCGCGGGTTTCCGGTTCTGAGAGTACCTCGTAGGCGCGGTTAATTTCTTTAAACCGCTCCTCGGCACCCTCTGTTTTGTTGACATCTGGATGGTACTTGCGAGCTAGGCGGCGGTAAGCACGCTTAATTTCTTCTTTGTCTGCGCTGCGAGAAACGCCTAATATTTCATAGTAATCACCGGCCATAGAGCTGCTTGCCTGGAGGTAAATAACAAAAAGTGTACGAAAAAGAAACGGGCAACCTTTCCTAAAATTACCGATTAAAAATTAAAAATTTTCATTGTTAATTTTTAACTTTTAATTTTTAGCTTTTCTGTTTTAAAGGAAAGGATTCATATCATCAACTTCAGGTTCCGGAACCTTTGGTTTTTGTTTTGACTGTGGATTTGGCGGTGGAGTTGGCTGTCGTTTTGACTGTCTATCCGGCTTTGGTTCCGGCTTTGGTTCCGGCTGCGCTGGGGGCGCCACCAGCAGCTCTTCTGTCTGCGAAATGCTGTCGGAGGTAGCTGCCACCTCTTCTAGTTTTGATTCTACTTCTGAGATCATCTCGCTTTCAACCGCTGCTCCTGGCGGGGCTACCCCGCTGCGGGGCAGCGAATAGACTGCTGTCCCGAGGGAGTATAGCAGTTGCTTGAAAGATTCGATTGCGGGCGTGAGTTCCTCGACTGTGATCTCGGGGTTAGCCATCGCCTCCCGCAAGGCTGCTGCTGCTGTTTCGGCTTCGGCCTTGAGGTCGTCGCTCAGCAGTTGGGCGTTGGTTTTTAAAGTTACACCACAATTATAGACCAGGGTGTCAGCTTGATTTTTGAGTTCGACGAGTTGAGCGCGCTTGATGTCCTCGTCGGCGTAAAGTTCGGCTTCTTGCCGCATCCGCTCGACTTCGGTTTCGCTCAATCCCCCTGTATTGGAAATTTGGATACTTTGTTCTTTTCCGGTTCCCTTGTCTTCAGCGGCCACTTTGAGAATCCCGTTGGCATCGATTTCAAAGGTAACTTCGATTTGAGGTACGCCGCGGGGGGCTGGGGGAATGCCTTTGAGCAGGAACTTGCCGAGACTTTTATTGTCTTTAACCAATGCCCGCTCGCCTTGGAGCACGTGAATTTCTACGGAGGTTTGCCCGTCTGCCGCCGTGCTGTACATTTGCGATCGGCTGGTGGGAATAGTGGTATTGCGATCGATTACTTTGGTGAACACCCCGCCCAAGGTTTCGAGTCCCAGGGAGAGTGGCGTCACGTCCAGCAGCAGCAAATCTTTGACCTCACCGCCCAACACCGCGGCTTGAATTGCAGCGCCTACGGCTACAGCTTCGTCGGGATTGACCGATTTATCGGGAGAAACGCCCCCAAAATACTTGCTAATTGCCTGTTGAACTGCCGGAATCCGGGTTGAGCCTCCCACTAAAATAATTCTGTCTATATCTTTCGGGGTCAAACTTGCGTCTTTGAGCGCTTGAGTCACCGGATCGATCGTCGCCTGCACCAAATGACCCACCAGTGATTCAAACTTAGCTTTGGAGAGTTCCATTTCCAGATGCTTGGGCCCTTTTTCGTCAGAAGAGATGAAGGGCAAATTGATTGAGGTGGAGTCCCGGTTGGAGAGTTCGATTTTCGCCTTTTCTGCCGCTTCTCGGAGGCGCTGCAAGGCCATTTTGTCTTGTGAGAGGTCAGTCCCTTCTTGAGTCCGGAAAGCTTCTACCAGCCACTGGACTATACAGTCGTCAAAGTCATCTCCTCCGAGATGGTTGTTACCGGAGGTAGCGTTGACTTCAAAAATTCCGTCTCCCAGTTGCAGGATCGAAACGTCAAAAGTACCGCCGCCCAGGTCAAAGACCAAGATTTTCTGTTCTATATTTTGCTTGTCGAGCCCGTAGGACAGGGCTGCAGCCGTCGGTTCGTTGACGATGCGCAGGACTTCTAGGCCGGCGATCGTACCGGCGTCTTTAGTAGCTTGCCGCTGGGCATCCGTGAAGTAGGCTGGCACTGTAATCACGGCTTGCGTAACAGTTTGTCCCAAATAAGCTTCAGCATCTTGCTTGAGCTTTTGGAGTACCATTGCCGAGATTTCCTGGGGAGTGTGAACCTTGTTCCGAATTTGGACGTTAACGGTGTCGTCTTTGCCTTTTATGCAGGTATAGGGAGTCCGGGAGCGTTCTTCTTCCGTGTCGTCCCACCGCCGTCCGATAAATCGTTTGATGCTGTAGACAGTATTTACAGCATTAGTTACAGCTTGCCGCTTGGCCAATTGACCTACTAAGCGATCGCCACCCTTGCCAAATCCTACTATACTCGGAGTTGTGCGGCCGCCCTCGGAATTGGCGATCACGACAGGTTTACCACCCTCTAGCACAGCTACGCAACTGTTAGTCGTGCCTAAGTCAATTCCAATAATTTTTCCCATAGCGCCTCATAAAACTTTGTGGGATGTTTGTAAACCTCCAACTACAGGTTGGGGGAGGAAAAACTACTCAGCTTGTTCAAACAAGCATCACCAGACCAGATTTGTAGGAAATAAACTTGATGTCAATCAGGCAATATCAAAGACGGGTAAAAACATTTTTCATAATTTATTTTTTGAAAAAGCGCTTACCTGCTTTTAGTCATCAATTAAGAAGTTGGTGAGTCTGCCGCCTTATGGCCCCCGAATAGAATTCGGGGGTCAGTGACTTTGAGGAATGCAGTAGCTTGTATCCCGATTAACTTTCCGAACTATCGGGATTTTCATCTGAGGCTACCACAGATAGCCCAGCCGCTGCAACTTTCACTTTGGCGTGTCGCAACACGCGATCGCCCAGAATGTAGCCGCGTTCTAGTTCTTGGATAATTGTTCCTTCCTCGTGTTCGTCAGTTGGCTCACTTAGCAGAGCTTCGTGGAGGTTGGGGTCAAACTGTTCGCCTTCGGGGCGCATCGGAGAAACCCCAATTTGCTTGAGGCTGTCTACCATTTGCTTGTAAACGCTTTGGTAGCTTTTGTGAATGTTCATTTCGCCATCGGTTTGCGGCTTGATGTGCGATCGAGCGCGCTCGAAATTGTCAATTACCGGCAACAGGGGTTTGATCGTCAGACACCTTGCCTGTAAATCTAGCTCTTCTTTTTCCTTTTGGGTGCGCCTGCGGAAGTTCTCAAAATCTGCAGCTAGGCGGAGATTTTGATTTTTCAGCTCTTCTAGTTGAGCGGATGCGGCTTGCAACTGAGTTTTTAAAGCCTCTTTTTCATCGTTTGCCTGGGCCAGTTCCCTCTTCCAAGGCTCCGCCGCCTCTGCAGTCGGACTGTTGGTTGAACTGCCGGTGACGGTAGGCCCGGATGCGTTTGCTGGAGCGCGATCGTCCTGAGCACTTTGATAAGCTCGAGCAAGTTCGAGCTCCCAATCTGCTGCTCCGTTCGAGTTTCCTGGTGCCGGCGGATTTTCGCTTGCCATTGGCGAGTCCTCTGGGGAAACCCCAGTTGAGTTAGGATCTTGTTGATCTTGCTGTTTTTCGTCGTCAATCATCAGAACTATGGGTTTGAAACCCCGTCCTTTTAGGACGGCTTTACGTTGAATTGAATCCCCTCGCGGGGTGGAGGGGTATGGTTGGCCCAAGGCGTGAGGTATGGTTGCCTCAATCTCTTTTCGGAGTAGAAGAGACGACCTGCCAGGTCGTCTGTACTTCGCCAAGGTTTAGTGAGCGATCGCCGGTTGAAAGCACAGTTGAGCGTGACATACCGAACTGTTTAACTCTCAACGACAGAGCTCATGACTAGCTACGCATCAAGCGGGTGTCGTGACTCAAAAAACGTAGTCAGTTAAGATTCAGGCCCTAGGGGAACGGCTTGTTAGATTTCTCCTTTAAGCGTCATGCCTGATAGCTGAGGTTCCTGACAAAAGCTGCGCGACAGAACCCTATCAATTCTAGCAGATACATTTAACCCGGTAAATCTAGAGCACTCGAATTTACTTTGTATGGCACCATGTGAAAACAGGAAATCTCGCCAGATGTGGAGGCATTTCTCAAAGCTTTCAATAAAATATTCAAAGGGCAGTTTAGATATTTACCTATAGTATGACTGCTGTCGGGGGCCACCAAAGGTTTGTGGCTGCCTAATTTTGGATTAACGCGATCGCATTTATAACAAGTTTTATAAGTATATTCTGCTGTTACGTCTACTAAAACCTTTCCCCATTAGGAGGCTTGATGCTTCAACGTTTGCCTAAAACGATAGTGACTTAAAGTTATCATCGGTCTGGCTATTTTAGTCGCAAGCTGAACCTGGCATTTTTTACCATTTGCTGCGTTTCCCAACTCGGGAGAAAGAGGAATTTGTGTTAAGTGACTAAGTAGTTAGCTGTGTGCTTGTGTAACTCAGATTCTATAGCAATCCTTGCAGGAGCCGTATTTTTTTTCCCCCACCCCAACCCTCCCCGAACTCGCTCGCTCGGGAGTAAGAAATTCACAAATGATTTAGGATTGCTATAGGTTGTTAATCTTGATGCGAATTGGGGCTGTTGTTTTTCTGAGTCGATACCGCCGAAGTCGCTTGAAGTCTCGAAATTTTGCCAGTAAAATGAGAGACATTAGCTGGTCTCGCCCAGGTGCTAATCTGTAGATACGATTGATATCTAATTTGCCTATTTCCAAGATTTGTGAACCGTCAAGCTTACGTCAGCAGATTTGAGATTGGAGACGGGGGTGTGAGCGCTGAGTCGAATGATTTGAGATTTACCCCACCGATGAATCTGGGAGCTGGAACAAGAGTCTAAAATTTGGGGCGGATGGCGACTCAAGGGGAAACTTGTATCCGTTTTCGGGCGCGGTGACAAAGATTCCGACAGCAGGGTTGAATCAAAGTAATATTGGCTGAAAAAAAACTAGATATCCTCAAAATCTGTGCAGGAGACTCATGTAGCTGATCGGGCAGTGCCCGATCGCAGATAATTAATCAAAATATATTTTAAAAGACAGATCGAGACTTTCGTAAAAGCTATCATCACACAACATAGCTCATCTTTAACCGAGTAAAGCTAACCGCGCCGCAACGGGCGCTGTATTTTGAGCAAACAATTTGGGAAAATAGAAGGAGCCTGATACGGCGACACACCCCGCCCCGCTTTTCTCTCCCGGTACGGGGGGCAATCCCCAAGTGATGTGCCCTGACGCTATAACGAGAGTATCCCGCAAGTTAATCAGGTAAGTAAGCAACGCCAGCACTTAACGAACAAGATCTGATTGCAAGCACCGACAAATCCCTCGAACGTCTCGTCAATTTGTGGACGAAGGTTAGAGGGAACTGCGAGCTTACACTTAACAGATAGGGATTGAGCAGGAACGTCAGTAACCCCGGTCTAAAGACACGGGGCTTGCAAGAGAAATCTGGCAAGCGGTACTGACCAGACTAAGGCTTAATTGCCTACGTTTTGAGAGTCACGACACCCTGTGGATGCGTAGCTAGTCCCTGGCTCTGTCCGAAGCACTTAAACAGTTCTAAGGTCACGGGAACAGTGTTGCAGGTCTAACAAGCTCTCAAAACATTGTCGAAGTACAGACGACCTGGCAGGTCGTCTCTTCTACCCCATTCATGGGAGGCTCAATTGAGCAAAATACTATGCGTACAGGATTGGAAGATTGGAAGCGGTAATTGTCCCGTTGAAAGTGCAATACAAAAGTACACTCCCGTTAACCAATCCCAAGGCGGTAGTAAATCAAAAATATAAAGCCGATGCTCAAAGCACGGGGTTTCTACCCATTTTTTCTGATGATTAAACGGGCAGATTACTTGCCTATTGACACAAACACCTAACACTGTTATATGGCTAACTTTTTATTAGAACTCGGTACGGAAGAATTGCCCGCATCTTTTGTCAGAAGCAGCGCCCAGCAGTGGCAGCGACTTGTACCTGCAACTCTGGCAGAACAATCCTTGACAAATGACTCAATTAATGTATACGCAACTCCGAGGCGTTTGGCAGTTCTGGTGAAAGGACTGCCAGTTCAGCAATTAGATAGAGAAGAAGAGGTAAAAGGGCCACCCGCAAGTTCGGCTTTTAAAGATGGAAAACCGACGAAAGCAGCGGAAGGTTTTGCGAAAAAGCAGGGCGTAGAAATTGATGCTTTGGAAGTTCGCGCTACCGATAAAGGCGATTTTGTTTTTGTACTCAAAAAGATTCCGGGGCGGAAGACAGCGGATATTTTGGCAGAACTTGTGCCGCAGTGGATTAACAAGTTAGAAGGCAAAAGATTTATGCGGTGGGCCGACGGAGATTTGAAGTTTCCGCGCCCGATTCGATCGATGGTGGCACTATTGGATGATACTGTACTGCCAATTACATTGGTGAGCGGTTCGGATACGGTCAAGAGCGATCGAATTTCCCAAGGACACCGGGTGTTACATACCCCCCCTACACCCCCCCTTGGCAAGGAGGGGACGGGGGGGGTCTCGATTCCGCAAGCCGAGGATTATGTCGAGTGTCTGCGGGCTGCTTGCGTAGAGGTCGATCGCACGCAGCGCAAAACTCAAATTAAAGCACAAGTAGAAGCCGCAGCAACAAAACAAGGCGGTTACGCCGACATTACAGAAGAATTGTTAGAAGAAGTCACCGACTTAGTAGAATGGCCGAACGCAGTTGTCGGCAAATTTGACGAAGAATTTTTGATATTGCCGCCGGAAGTAATCACCACAATTATTGTTACAAACCAGCGGTATTTTCCCATCCTCAAAAGCCCCGATCATCCCGAACTTCTGCCCTATTTTATTACAATTTCCAACGGATCTCCGGCTAAATTTGCGATTATTGCTGCCGGTAACGAGCGAGTAGTGCGGGCGAGATTGGCAGACGGTCAGTTTTTCTACAAAGCAGACTTGGCAAAGCCTCTAGAGGACTATTTGCCCAAGTTGGAAACAGTTACTTTCCAGGAAGATTTGGGGACAGTGCGCGCCAAGGTCGATCGCCTGTGCAAGATTGCCCGTTTAATTGTCAATCAACTGCAAATCACAGAGCAAGAGCAAGCTGATGTAGCGAGAGCAGCCTTACTTTGCAAAGCCGACCTCGTAACCCAAATGGTTTACGAACTTCCCGAAATGCAAGGAATCATGGGGCAGAAATACGCCTTAGCAAGCGGCGAATCAGAAGCAGTAGCCACAGCAATTTTTGAACATTATTTACCCCGAGGTGCGGGCGACAACTTGCCGCAAACTCTCACAGGTCAAATTGTCGGAATAGCCGACAAATTAGATACATTAGTCAGCATTTTCGGATTGGGAATGTTGCCGAGTGGTTCATCCGATCCCTTCGCTTTGCGCCGCGCAGCCAATGCAATAACTAACATTATTTGGGCTGCTCAGTTGCCAGTCAACTTGCACCAGTTGCTCGCAGAAGTTGTTGCCGGATTTACTGCAGCGCGGCCGGAAACACCAGGGGAGTTGCTGGCTCAGTTGTATGAGTTTTTTCTGCAAAGAATTCGGACTTTATTGCAAGAAGAAAAGAATGTAGATTATGATTTGGTAAATGCAGTTTTGGGAGAAAACGACCCAGAATATACTGAACGAGCATTGAGAGATTTGTTGGACGCACTGGAAAGAGCGCTTTTTCTGCAACAAATCCGCAATAACCAGACTTTGGATCTGATTTACGAAACAGTCAACCGTTCAACTCGTTTGGCGGCTCAAGGATCTTTGGATAAAATAGAATTGGAACCGAAAACGGCAGTGAAACCCGAGTTATTTCAAAAGTCGTCTGAACAAGCTTTTTACGATGCAGTAGTGCAGTTAGTGCCGCAAACGCAACTATCTAAACAAACTCGCAATTACCAGCAGTTGGTAGATAGTTTGACAGAGATTGCTCCGACTGTCAGCAACTTTTTCGACGGGCCAGAAAGCGTTTTGGTGATGGACTCCGACCCGGAAATTAAGCAAAATCGGTTGAATTTACTGGGTTTGCTGCGGAATCACGCGCGGGTGTTGGCTGACTTTGGGGCGATCGTCAATCGATTTTAGATTTGAGATTTTGGATTTTAGATGGCCGCCAAACGTTTTGATGTAATATCAAATCCATTGGTATCGGAATTACTCATTTCTATCTTCTCTCTGCTCCTCCTCTGTGCCCTCTGCGCCCTCTGCGGTTAAATGATCCAAAAAAAACCGTAACCGATATAAAAGGAAAAAACCAAGAAAATTCGCTCTCTCACACACACAACTTATGCCGATCGCTCATATCATTGGACTAGGAAAATCAGGAATTGCCGCCGCAAGACTGCTAAAACGCGAAGGATGGGAAGTAACCCTGAGCGATCGCTCATCTTCCCCAAACTTGCTCGAACAGCAACAGCAACTCGCTAACGAAGGAATTAAAGTTGAGTTAGGTAAATCTTTAGAACCAGTCGAATCTATAGAATTAATAGTAGTAAGTCCCGGCGTTCCCTGGGACAGTCCAGCATTAGTGCGCGCCAGAGAGTTAGGCATTGAAACAATAGGAGAAATGGCTCTCGCGTGGCGTTACCTCAAATCTCCTTGGGTGGGAATTACTGGCACTAACGGCAAAACCACTACTACTGCTTTAATTGCTGCTATTTTTGAAGAAGCCGGGCTTTACGCTCCCGCTTGCGGCAATATTGGCTATGCTGCGTGTGAATTAGCTTTAGCCGAAAAACAGCCGGATTGGGTAATCGCAGAAATTAGCAGCTATCAGATAGAATCCTCGCCCTTTGTAGCGCCGCGAATCGGAGTTTTGACGACTTTGACACCGGATCACCTCAGCCGCCATAAAACTTTAGAAAATTACTACAACATTAAAGCGCATTTGCTGAAAAAGTCTGAATTGCAAGTAATCAACGGCGACGATCCTTATTTGCGGCAGCAAGGAGTTGACATTTGGCCCGATGCGTGCTGGACGAGTGTCAAAGGTGAAAAAGAACTGTTGGGCGATGCAGCTTTTGGAGCGTACATCGAGAACGGTTGGGTAATAGCTCAAAGCGAGAAAATTCTGCCTGCTGAGTCTTTGCGGATGGTGGGAGAACACAATTTGCAGAATTTGTTAATGGCGGTAGCGGCGGCTAATTTAGCGGGGATAGATAAAAGTGCGATCGCCCGGGCGATCGCTAAATTCCCCGGAGTTTCGCACCGCCTCGAACACATCTGCACTTGGGAAGGCATAGATTTCATCAACGACAGCAAAGCTACTAATTATGACGCCGCCCAAGTCGGGTTGGCTTCAGTGAGCGCACCGGCGATTTTAATTGCCGGCGGCGACGCCAAAGAAGGATCCGATCGCGCATGGATTGATACAATAAAAGCAAAAGCTGCTGCGGTGCTGTTAATTGGAGATGCAGCGAGTCTTTTTGGCGATCGGCTCGAACAAGCAAATTACAAAGCTTGGGAAACTGTCGGAACAATGGAACGAGCAATCCCGCGAGCAGCAGAATTAGCCCAACAAAATCATGCTAAAGTAGTGCTACTTTCCCCAGCCTGTGCTAGCTTCGATCAATACCAAAACTTCGAGCAACGGGGCGATCATTTCCGCCAATTATGCCTCGAATCCCTAGTTTAGATATATCATTGTTCGCTGTGTACAAATTAAGATTGTTCTACACAGCGAACACTAACAAAATTAAATCTGCGTGCATCTGCGTCTATCCGCTTACATCTGCGGTTAAAAATTAAAACCTCTGATTGTAGCCAATCTACTTTAACTAACAGCCTTCCAAATATCCTTAATTCTAGCCTGCTGTTCCCATTCTAGCTCAGAAAAAACTAGCATCATTTCCTCATGAGTGTAATCAATAATGATTGCAGCCAATTGAGCCACAGTTTCCGCTGACAGCATTGCTAGTTTCAATTTGACCATTGCTTCTTTATCCATCAACAGTAAAGTTTTAATTTTTACCTCATTAAGATTTTAATTTTCCCTACAAATCTCTTTTATTTGTGCATTAAAACTAGCAATCTGAGCAGCATTTATTCTATCAGAATGCCGCGAGGATATTTTAATTTTTTTGCTGCAAATCTGAGAGAGCAATTTTTCATCAATCTCCAGAATATTGCCTTGGGAAGTGACATTTTGTTGCAACAAAGTTGCGATTTCTCTTTCCAGTTGGCGATAGCCTTGCTGAAAGAAATCTTGAGAGTTAGAACGAAACAAACCGCTATTGACTTGCTGAATTTGGCTAGGTGTCAGCGATTGAGCCGAGACAGCAGCCGGAAATCCCAAAAAAGATGCAGCTAGCCACCAGCTAAAAATTATCTGTTTGAGAATGCTGTTCATCACTGTCGGGAGGAGTTATTACCTCAGTTGGTTTCTCGTTTTCTGACTCGCTTGCTAATTCATCTTCTCGTTCAAGTTTTTCTTGCCACTCGACAAGCTGCTGAAAAAGTTTCGGGTTAATTTCAAATACGGGTTTGTTGGTTTCTGACATATTGACTCCTAACATTTATTACATTTAACTGGTTCCAGGGTTCTTCCTGGGAACCGCTTTCCAGAGGAAGAGCCTCGCTTTTTCTTTAGGAAAATTGGATACAGAGCCTCGGGATATGCGTTACAAGGAAGAGCCGGGAAACGAGTAGAGAAACAATTATGTCGATCGCAAGCTACGCTCAAACCTTCAGCAGCGACATAATTATGCCTGTTAAGGAACCACCAAGCAAAGCTAAAGTAGCTAAGGTACTAATGCCAAATCCAGCCGCTCTTTTTTCGGCAGCTTGATAGTAACCCCAAGCAAACAAAATGCGTCCAATTATCCAAACTGCGCCGATCCCGGCGCCCCAAATTGGGCTGATAAATTGCGAGAACAGCCACAGCGAGGGCAAAAATAGAATCATTTGCTCTAAGGTATTTTGCTGAACTCGCAACACTCGTTCAAAGTCGGGGTTTCCTGTCATCTGCGGGGGAGAAACTTTGTGTTTGAATCTAGCTCTGCCGACGTTGATGGTAACAACGAAGTAGAGAATTAATGCTGAAACAGTAATTAGACTAGGCCAAAGTGTCGCGTTTGCTTCTGCGAGCATGATTCGATATGATTGGGGTGGAGTAGATATCTTGATTATAAATCAATTATTGCCGATCGGGTTATTCATCGCCATCCCGTCATTC
>NZ_JANMZH010000508.1:0-2292 GCF_031383065.1 Microcoleus sp. OTE_8_concoct_300
GCCGGGTCGCTCCCGGTCTTAAATTATGTCTAAGCCTAAGTCTGAAATCAAGTTTGCGATTCTTAAGGCGAGTTATTGGGTTGGCGATGCTACTGAATATGGCTGCGTTTACTGGTTACTCGGAATGAAAGGAAAATGGTCTGAAGAGTTTGAAGCAGCCGAATTCTTCGATACTCGATCGGATGCTGAATTACGCTTAACTGAGGAGAACCAGGCTTCTGAAAATCCTCATTGTTCCATTATTGAGGTTGAACTCTACCGTGATTAAGTTAATGCTTCGCTCTGAGATTTTAACTTTAAGGAGAATCAGTCATGACAATTACAGTCGAACAAATCAAATCAATCATTGCTGGTACTGAAGAAAATCTGCGACTTTTGCAGAAACAGCCAGAGTATCAGGCGCTCGAACAGAGCGAGAATTTTGTCACACAAAATGAATTAGGTTTGGCGGATGCTATTCAGGCACTGAGTGAAGTTTATCAGGCAATAGAACAATCTGAATGCGATTTAGTCAGTGCTGTCGTTAGTTCACAACTACCCCCGAGCGGAATTTCTCACTAATTAATCAGCGCATAGCCGGGTCGCTCCCGGCAGTCTCATGAAATCTACGACTGTTAAATGGAATCCACCCACTGCTGAAGAGTTGCCGTGTAATTGGTCAGTTCAGGCGATCGGTGATGATGGCGGAGCTTATAAAAGTCGTGACGGTTTGATTGTAATAATTTCTTGTGCGATCGAAAAAGACGGCAATTCGTGGGTTCATCTCTCACTGTCTCGGAAAAAATCAGTTCCAACTTGGATAGATTTGGTCAAAGTCAAGGAGATTTTCTTGGGTGCAGACGCTTTGGCACTTCAGATTCTGCCTCCTCGATCGGAATGGGTAAATGTTCATGAGTTCTGCCTCCACCTTTATCAATGCCTTGACCAACGACCAATCCCTGATTTTCGGAAACTAGGAACAATTTAATGACACTCGATCCAAATGACATGAGAACCTACCCGGTTCAACAGAAACCATGCAAAACTTGTCCGTTTAGTGGTGAAAAACCATTACTTCTATCTCTATCAGATTTGGCAAGATACTACGAAAACTTGATGGGGAATGGGCAACACATTTGTCATAGTACAAATAACACGAAAATATGTCGGGGTGGCCGAGACATTCAACTAAAATGGCTCTGTTCGATCGGTTTCTTAGCTGAGCCGACTGATGAAGCTTTCAACGAAGCAGTAAACTGGGCATTGAATAATAAGGAGTCAGCAACGTCAACCACCCATGACTAAATCTTAGATTCTAGTGAGGGCTTGAGAAATCAAGTCCATAGTTGACCCGTCTAAGTTCCTTGAGAGCTACCTTATCCAGGTCACAGCACCCGAGAATGCTTCAACAGTTCTCGGCTCTGCTGTCAGTCATTAAACATCCGATTTGGGTTTAGGCAGTGTGGCTGACCTCGACACCGCCTAGATAACATTGACCAGTTGAACTTTACCCTAGCAATAGGAGCTTTCAAATGCCCAATAGAAATGCAGTTTTTGTAATTGATGCCGATACAGCAGGAGTTAGAACACCGTAATGCCGTGTCCCTACAATTAATCGGGCGATGAATATATTCAAATTTAAAATCAAAGATAGCATAATACTCCAATTACTAACGTCTAACCCTGACCATCTGGTTAGTAGCTCTGGTAACGTAACTATCGCCTTGGGTTGGGACATCATTATAGCCTTTCTCAAAAAGGTGAGGTACGAATTTTGACCTGGAAAGCTTGACAATACAGGGTTTCTGTATACCTCATTTATCTGAGAATCGCTATATAGCAAGTCTTTTCATTGTTATAATTTCATTATAATTCAGGAAAAATATCCTTTTTATAAAGCGGTCTGAAAAACAGGTATTCTGTAATATAATTTTGAAATCTATGCAGTTTCACTCGATTGCATCATGCCGCCAATACCAACAGTCACAGTCAAATCAGGATACAAGCCACAATCTATCGATACCAGCATTGAAGCTGACGTGCTGATGTTCCAGCTAATGCGACAGTTAACGCCCCAACAAAAAGTACAACGGACTTGCGCTTTCAATCAAGCGGTGCGAAGGCTGGCAATATCTGGAATAAAGAACCAGTATCCCAATGCTACTGAGGCAAAAGGTAAGGATTCAGGTATCTGAAACGTAGTCACAGAAGGACTTCTAGAATTAAAGCCTTCGCTAAATCAACAGCTTGATTCTCAATAGGTACGAAAATAAAAGCTTTCAGGGTTTCTTAATAAGAATGGATATTTGATGA
>NZ_JANMZH010000621.1:0-24055 GCF_031383065.1 Microcoleus sp. OTE_8_concoct_300
AATTTAATGACCAATACTGCTCTCAATTTTAAGACTGCACCCGGACATGAAGTTCTGGCCGCGGCGGGTAAGAGAATGCTGAGGCCGGGGGGGAAACTTGCTACAAAACAGTTATTTGAATGGGCGGATTTTCAGCCTGGGGAGACTGTTTTGGAGTTGGCTGCTAGTTTTGGAGACAGTTCGATCGCCCTTGCTGAACGTTTTGGCGTAAAAGTAGTCGGAGTTGAGAAAAATCCCGAGAGTGTGACCCGCGCTCGTGCTAATGTTGCAGCAGCGGGTTTGAGCGATCGAGTGGAAATTGTGGAAGGAGATATTTTTCACTTGGATCGGATTTCCCAACAGTTTGATTGGGTATTGGCTGAAGCTATCCTGACAATGCAGTCGCCGTCAGGGAAAGCTAAAATTGTATCGGGAATTTGCGATCGTTTAAAACCAGGCGGCAAGTTTCTCTCTCACGAACTTTTAGCTAGAAACCGAGAATCTGAAATTCACAAAGCTTTATCAGAAGTGATTCGCGTCAATTCAACGCCTTTGTCTGAGTCTGGCTGGATGGCTGTTTACCAAAACGCGGGTTTGCAAGTAGAAAAGTGTCACAGTGGGGCGATGGGGCTCCTCAACTTGCGGCGAATGCTGCAAGATGAAGGGTTTGTGGGTACTGTACGGATTTTATGGAATATATTAAGTCGATCGCAAATTCGCGATCGTATCTTAGCAATGCGTCGAGTTTTCCAGCATTACCAACAGGATCTAGGCTACATCCTTATCTCTGCAAAAAAACAATCTTAATCGATTTTCGATTTTCGATTGAAGAAAGTGAAGCCACTGATAAATCCGGGACCCCCGAACCAAATTAATTGATTGTCAAAAACTATGACTACTACTCTTTTACCGCTACAATCTTCCGCAATCCAACTCCGAGACACAATTGAATATCCCGCCGCCGGAGTGTTGAGCAAAATTTTAGTCAAAGACAATAATTGTCAGTACAGTTTATTTTGTCTGGCAGCAGGGACGGAAATTTCGGAACACACTTCGGCACGGAATGCCACAGTTAATGTCATCGAAGGAAAGGGTATTTTGACTTTGGAAGGCAAGGATATTGTTTTGGAACCGGGGGTGTTTGTCTTCATGCCCGCTCGCGCACTCCACGCTTTGAAAGCCGAAGAAAATTTGGCGTTTATTTTGACACTTTCTGAGGCTAATTAATTTCCGCAATATTGCTGTAGGGGCTGGTTTTACCAACCCTAATTGCCTAAAATCAATAATCTCATAAACCCGCCCCTATTCACAGGTTGTGGGGGGCTGGTTTATATAGATAGTGAGTCGCAGTCAAATATTGTTTGTCAAACCAGCCCCTACAAGAATTGGGATTTTAACATTTAGTCTATTTTTTCTCCCGAGGCGATATCCTCTAATTTTTCCCAATCCAATACCATAATTTTACCGCCTCGACTGTAGGAGACGAATGGCTTGAGTTTCTTAAACAACCGCACGCATTCTTCGTAAGTAATTCCAATGCTGCGAGCAATTTGATAGTAGGGAAAACGTTTTTCTAAACATACACTATTATCAGCAAGCTTCGTACCTTGCTCGACGGCAAAGTAATGAATAAATCGGGCCAGCCGCACGATCGCCCTTTCCGACACCAAACCGTGCACAGTCTCGTGCAGTTGCTGCAACCGCTGGTTGAAAACCACCAATATTCGCAAAGCAATCTCAGGATTTTCTCGAATTGCTGCTAGAAAAAATTCCCTTTCTGTGGTAAGAACTTGGACATCAGTTTCTGCCGTTACCGTTGCGGGGGCAATGCCGTTGCCTAGCAAAGCAGGTGCGGCAAAAATATCTCCCTGAAATAAAGTGCGGAGAATTGTTTCTTTGCCCGCCGTCGCTGTTTTTGCAACCCGCAGAGAACCGCTCAAAAGAGTGTATAATTTTTCGGGGATGCGATCGCCCTCATACATCACAACTTCTCCCTGTCGGTATGTGCGAATTACTGTGTGTTCTTGCAATCGCTCTAATTCAGTTTGGTTTAAGCTGGCAAATATTCCAATTTTAGCCAGTTGCTCAACAGTTGCTTTCATACATTTAACTCTACCCGATAGGAGTCTATTGAGAGTATAATAACGGTGAATTCTGAATATATTGAGACAAGCAGAGCCATCTACGAAAATGCAGAACCAGAAGATCAGCGATATTATTTTGATGAGATAGCTGGCGGATTTGTGCTAATTCACCAACAACACAATCTTAATAATTCGGAAATCTTTCTTGCTGAAGTTTTGGCTAAAATAGGAAAGAGAGTTAGAATGTTGAGCGAGCAAGCAGCAGAAGGTGTGAGAACACCAGACGCTGAGATTGACGGTGTGATTTGCGAATTTAAGGAGTTGACACAACAGACTCAAAACATCAGAGGTCGAGTGCAAGAAGGCATCAGTAGATCCAAAAAGCAAGGTGCATCAGCAGTTATTTTTCACATCAATCGAGAAAATTATGATGTCTGGAAAATCAACGCAGGCATCAAACAAGCTCTGTTTTGGGATACCGAAAAGCAAATTCAAAAAATATTTTTTGTTGTTAATAGCGAACAAATTCAAATCATCACAAGGGAAGAGTGGAACAATGGAAGATCATTTCAGCGAATTTAAAGAGATTGTAGCGCGGGGATTGCAGAACAATATGCCGCGAGATGCTAAATTAATTACTGTAGGGCAAATTTTATATGCTGTTAGCCACGACGATCTCACAATAGAAGAAGCTTGGAAGCTTGAAGAGATGATGGGTGGCAGAACACAGTGGGAAGAGGCACTTGAGTACAGCATTTTTGGCTATCCAGTAGACACAGCAACACCATCTTTCGATAAACCTCTGGTTATTGCCGGCAAAACTTTTCATTCTCGCTTGATGACGGGGACGGGAAAATATCGCAGCATCACAGAAATGCAGCAAAGTGTCAACGCTAGCAGGTGCGAAATTGTTACCGTGGCTGTGCGACGAGTGCAAACAAATGCTCCCGGCCATGAAGGATTGGCAGAGGCTCTCGATTGGACTAAAATTTGGATGCTGCCAAATACTGCCGGTTGTCAAACTGCGGATGAGGCGATTAGAGTAGCTCGTTTGGGGCGGGAAATGGCGAAACTTTTAGGGCAAGAAGACAATAATTTTGTCAAATTAGAAGTGATTCCCGATGCTAAATATTTGCTGCCAGATCCGATCGGCACTTTGGAAGCAGCAGAACAATTAGTCAAAGAAGGTTTTGCCGTTTTGCCCTACATCAATGCCGATCCCTTGCTGGCCAAACGCCTAGAAGAAGTCGGTTGTGTGACTGTGATGCCTTTAGGTTCGCCCATCGGTTCCGGACAAGGGATCAACAATGCCGCCAACATTCAAATAATTATTGACACGGTGAATGTTCCTGTGGTAGTCGATGCGGGTATCGGAACTCCCAGCGAAGCGGCCAGAGCAATGGAAATGGGAGCCGATGCACTGTTGATTAATTCGGCTATCGCCAATGCCCAAAATTCCCCGGCGATGGCAAAAGCAATGGGAATGGCAGCAGAAGCGGGGCGGATCGCTTACTTAGCAGGAAGAATGCCGGTCAAAGATTACGCGATCGCCTCTTCTCCGCAAACAGGCACTGTCACATCCAAATAAATTCCTGAATTTTCCTGGGCGCTTTTTTGGTAGAGTTGTAAACATCAAAAATATTAAGGATTGTGACTGATGCCTTACATCAAAGATGACGATGGACGCCTGAACAACTTTGCTAAAGAGCCGAAGGTGTATGAAGCCGTACCTCCCAACAAAAATCAGCAACGCAACTACATCATCATGGGTATTGCAGCAGCCATGTTAGTCGCCGGTTTGGTGTACGTGGCTGCCTCCGTCTGAAAACTGGCCTGAGACTCAAAGCTGCTTCAAATCGCAATTTTAAATAATCCTTCGAGAAACCATGTTTTCCTTTCCCAAGGAAACATGGTTTTTGTGTTTCAATACAAAGCAGGGAGTTGCGACAATCCTGAAGCGTGCCGAGCGAGCACGAAAGCTAAATAAGACAAGCAGAAATTGGGCTTTTTCCTCAATGCTGTTGGGTTCAGGGACTTGGGTTGCAATTAATCAGAGGGGTTCGTCACCAACATAAAATTGCCAATTGAAAATCTATAATCATGCAGGTCATCACCGGTGCGATTCACTGCCTTCGGGGCGTAGTTGCGAGTTATGAGCGATCGAGATTTCAACTCTACAATCTACAATCTACAATCTACAATCTACAATCCCAAATCTAAAATCTAAAATCTAAAATCTAAAATCTAAAATCGGCTGACCCTGATGTCTATTCCTTCCCCAAAAGTTTCTAGCTCGAACAAGCTGATCTACCAACGCTTGAAACAGGCGATCGACCTCAATCTACGCCGTCAAATTTTTATCGCCGCCTGCGACGACTTGTGCCTGCGGGACTGTCTGGCAGCCCGCTTGCAGACAGAATTAGCCACAGAGAGCGCAGACTCCGATCCTCGCTCCCCGATCGACTACCCCCGATTTGTCAGTTTGGAACTCGACTTGAGCGATCCAAATCCTTGGGGCTCGATCGCCGCGTGGCTGATCCAACATCCACCGCCCCAAAACAGGGGCAGCTACAGCCGTTTGCCGGGATTCCAAATTATCGGGGCAGAACACCTGACCAGGCACTCAGCAGCCGTACAGTGGTCGTTCCTGAGCTATTTGAGGGACATCGAAGCAAACCTGCAAATGTGCGAGTCTACTCTGTTGCTGTGGGTGTCGCGCCCTTGGCTGAGTTCGATCGAGCAGTCGGCCCCGGAATTTTGGCACTGGCGAACCGGAGTATTTGAGTTTGAAGGCGAACCAACTCCAGCTTATAGAGACTTCGGGCACTCCAAAGACTTGAGAAACTTGCCCGACAACGGAGACTCGGGCGACAAACTTGTAATATCTTTTCTGTCTGGACAATCCTCAAATCCCGAGGAACAATCCCCAAATCCCGAGGAACAATCCCCAGGGCCAGATTCTAAATCCGTCGAACTGGCAGATTTGGTGCTATCGGCTGCCTCTTTTGAGTTGGAAGCAGAAAATAATTCCGCATCGGAGGAGAATTTTCTGCCGCTGCAAACCCTGCAATACATTCAACTGCTGCAAGAAAATCAGTGCTGTTGCGAAGCATTGGCTTTGGCTTATCAAAGTTTGGGGTATTACTACCGCGATCGCATTCTGGACGGAGACGCTTCAAAGCAAAACCTGACAATCGCCATTCGCGCGATCGAACAAGTGATTGCCTACCTCGAACTTGACTCCAATTCACAGCAAAATCAACCACCAACCGACGAATGCGCCCGGCTGATTGCCCAATTGACACAAAATTTAACTCAGTACACCCAGGAGTCCAACAGCCTACCGCCAATTTCTGATTTGCTCAACGATCTCGGCACTTTCTACTGGATGCTGTCGCGCGATCGCACGCAGCATAACGCCTCAGATCCGCTATCGTGCCTTGAACGCAGCATCGCCCTCTACCTTGAAGGTTTGAGACGAACAGATGCCGAGACAGCACCCCAAACCCGCGTTAGATTAAACAAAAATTTGGGAATCGCCTCGGCAGATTTAGCCCGCTATCGAGACAAGACAGAGAACTTGCAGCAAGCAGTTGCAGCTTACCAACAAGCGCTGCAGGATCTAGACCCCGCCGTGGAACCTCAGCAGTACGCTGCAGCTCAGAATAATTTGGCGACAGCATACTGGAATTTAGCCCAAGAAGGTGAGCCGAAAGTCTACCTCAAAAGCGCGATCGCAGCTTACACCCAAGCCCTCTCCTGCTACAGTCCCGAACGAGAACCCCTCAACTATGCCGGAGTGCAAAACAACCTCGGTACAGCCTACTGGAACCTCGCCCAGCACGAGCCCTCAGAACCCCTGCTAGTCACCGCGATTGAGGCCTACCGCGAAGCATTAAAATACCGCACCCGAGAATTAGTACCCGTCGCCGCGGCCGCCACCTACAATAATCTCGGTACCGCTTATTGGCATTTGGCGAACCAGTTCCAGCAGAAACAGGCGCGGACGGAATCATTGCAGCAGGCGATTACCGCCTACGAAGCCGCCCTGGATATCGCCGGAGAGCTCGATCGAGCCCAACTCACCTTTGACACCAAAGCCGCCCGCAACAATCTTGGACTAGCCCACTATCAACTAGCCACAGACCCTGATTTCGCCCTCAACAAAGCTGCACAGACAAGCCATCTAGAAGCAGCACTGCACCACCAGTTGCAAGTGTGCGCCGAATGGGGACAACATCTCAAGGACAAAGAGTTAACATATGGGGATAAACTCCACCAGCAGGCCCCGGCCAACTCCCAAGCTGCTGATTCCCGGCAAACAGCATTGAGCTATATTGTCAAAACGATTAGAGCTTTCTATAGTGAATGTGGGCTGCCAGGCCAAAATTTAGCCTTATCCAAAGTTCCAGGAGATTTATTGCCTGAAATCTTGCGTAGGCTATAAATATGGCTATAACTATTAAAAGCTCAATTTTTTAGAGATATGTATCCAGTTTTCTATTATTATGGCTGAATATTCTTGCCTAATTATTCAAACAAACTTGTGGTCATGGCCCCTGTAAAAATCCTTGTGGTTGATGACGACCCGGCAATCCGAAATTTAATTCACCGTTTTTTGAGCCAGCAAGGTTATCAAGTTGAGTCTGGCCAGGACGGTCAGACTGGTCTGCAATTATTTGAGCAACTCAATCCTGACTTAGTAGTTCTAGATGTAAATTTACCCGATACTACTGGCTACAAACTATGTCAAGAGATGCAAAGACGCACGGGCGTGTTTGTGTTGATGCTGACCAGCCGAACCGATGAAGCTGACAAAATGAAAGGGTTTGCCGAAGGTGCTGACGACTACATTACTAAACCTTTTAGTCTTGTAGAGATTGGAGCTCGGGTGGCAGCAATTTTGAAACGTAAGCGGATTGTTACTCCCACCCAACAACAAAGTCTTACCTTTGGAGAGCTACTAATAGATCCGGTTCGCCGCGAGGTAATTCTCGGGAGTCAGATACTTCCTTTGACTGCTTTAGAATTCGACCTGCTGTACTGTTTGGCCAGCAAACCCGGTCGCGTGTGGAGGCGAGCGGAATTGCTGCATGAAGTGTGGGACTACGAGTATGTAGGATCCGATCGCGTGGTGGATGTCCATATCGGTCAAATTCGCCGCAAAATTGAACCAGATGCCACTCAAATTTCGATGATTCAAACCGTCCGGGGAGTGGGTTACAAGTTTGAGCCAACAACCTAGTAGCATTCGCCGCCATGTTCGCCGGAACACAAGGCAGAAGGCTGTGGGCGGGTACACCAATATCTCTGATTCACCTCACATCTTGCACCATTCTCGCTTAACAGGCTTTTCGGCCTGTTCCACAAGAAAATTCACTCTTTGTGGAACAGGCCGGAAAGCCTGTTCATAAAAAGCTTATTGAGAATGGTGCAACATCTCTGATTCACTCGATTTTTGTAAACCCGCCCGAACCACGCCATAATTCAGATCGATCGAGTATCTGATTGCTTGTTCTGCAAATACTCGCGCACCAATGGCGCACGCTCAAAACCCCTGCGCACGCAATCTCCCAAAGCCACGCCCCCAACGTAGTTGCTGCACAAAAACACCCCAGGCAAGGATTTTAAGCCCCGATCGATTTGTTGCAGGCGATCAAAATGCCCCAAATTGTATTGAGGAATTGCCCGCTTCCACACATTCACCGCCAAAACTTTCGGCTGCGCCGCCGAGGGCTTCAGCAAAATCCGAGACAAATCTCGGTGTACCTCCCCAACGATTTGTTCCGAGTCGAGATTGCCAATTTCCGAATCAGTAGCCCCGCCGATGTAACTGCTGAGAGTTTGCCACCCCGCAGGCGCGCGATTGGGAAATAAACTCGATGTCCAAATCGTCCCCAGAGTGCGAATTCCCTGCCCCCTCGGAATTAAATTTCCAAAACCTACTAATTTTCCCTTGACATCCGACACCGGATATGCTAATACAACGCAGGCAACCGTAGGATAAGTAAAAGCTTGTAAAGCGCTGCTAACTTCCGGTTGAAGAGGCTGCAACAAATCCGCTGTAACGTAAGCCGGCGTTGTCAAAACCACGGCGCGCGCCTCAACTTGTTGGGGCCCATCGGGCGTCGAGAATTCAGCAATGTAAGTTTCGCGTTGTGTACGCTGGAGGCGGGTTAGGTGCCAGTTGAGTTTCACTCGATCGCCCAATTGAGCAGCGATCGCCTCTGGCAGAGCCTTCAACCCCTGTTTGAACGAGCCCAACTCCCCCGGCCTAGTAGAGGGAACATTCGGGTCTACAGGCATTTTCTTCGGTCTTTTCCTAGCAGAAAGCAGCGCCCCCGCCACCAGCCCGCCACCCACATCAGCCATCTTTGTTACCCTGCCGAAAGCCGCCGCCGCGCTAAGTTGTTGAGGATCGCCCGCATAAACCCCAGAAACAAAAGGTTCCACCAACCGCTGCATCACTTCCGGCCCCAGATGACGGCGGAAAAATTGAGAAACAGTTTCCTCGTCACCCTGCTGCGAAAGTCGAGCACCGATTGCCGGCGCGACAAACCCCAAAGCCCCGAACAACGCCCGCAGTTTCCCCGGAAAACTCAGCAACTGAGACTGAATCATCGCCGGTGGAGTCATCGGCACAGGTTGCAGCTTCCCTTGCCAATACACAAAACGAGGCAATTTGCGATCGGCAAAAATCAACTCCTGCTTCAATCCCACATCCACAGCCAACTTCATCAATTCCGGCGTCGGCGAAAAACTGTTCGGGCCCTCCTCCCAGAGAAACCCCCCCACTGTCCTAGTTGTGATGTTCCCGCCCACACGTCCCTGACTCTCAGCGACTAAAATCTTTAGCGGGGATGCACTCGTTGCTTGGGCCTCAAGTGCGTGCGCCAAACTCAAACCGCTAATACCCGCACCCACAATCAAGGTATCTAATAGTTCCATATTACATATTAAAAATATCGCAATCTTTATGTTACATGGCTTTGCACGGCTTGCGTTCTTTGCCGAGCCTACTGCAAAACAGCTTTCCGATTACACGGGGAATTGGGAATCGGGAATCGGGAATCGGTAAGCTGTCGGGCATTTCTTTCGCATTTTTCTCGAAGGTTGTCGATTAACCTCGAACCGTCTCCCCCTCGGACGTTCTCCCCATCTCCCTTTTGTAACCGCTGCGTCTGGTTTAAAAAAAAGAGCATCTGCTCTAATTAAGCTATATTCCCAAAAATACTATTTCTTTAAATTTTTGTATTATAGGTAACTGTGCCGAAAATTGCACCCGGAAACGCAGCAGTAAAGTGTGCAAAAAGATTTCAGTGGGTTAAACTAACTTTAGGAAAATTTTAGAGCTTAAGTTGCAAGTCAACACCCCGCTCTGAAGAGATGGGGCTTCATGCCCTAATCAAAAGAGATAGTTGACCAGCTATCGTCTTAACTGATGACGTTATCAAAAATATGGGTGTAAGCCCAAGCTGCTATGCGATCGCGGGTGAAATGTTTAAAACAGTAATTGTCAGGAGTGAAAATACCTCACAAAAGTACCAAGCGACCAAGTAGCCCCCGTCTAGCAATAATCAATATTCCAGGCGGTTAAAACTGCCGGATGCGTATGTCCTCGCCCGCTCTAAAGACACGAGGTTTCCACACTACTAAGCTTTTCTCATGAAAAAATACCCATGCAGGAAGTTATCAACTCGTTTCAGTCTTTTTTTTCTAACTCTGTTGATGCTTTCCTAGAGTGCGATCGACAGCAAAAGTACCTATCCATCAATCCTATTGCTGCTGCTTGGATGGGATTGGAGCCTGCTGAAATAGTCAACAAAACTAATCATGAATTATTAAAATTATATCCCAATAATGCTGCTGTCAAAAATATAATCTCGCAGATAGATTCCTGCCTGCAACAAGTATTTATAACCGGGGAAACAAGGCTGGCAATTCATGAGGTGACGGATTCAGACGGCGGGATTAAAATTTACGAAACTGCTTACACGCCAGCGGTGGATGCCTCTAGCAACCAGATGCGGGTTTTGGGCGTCGGTAGAGATATCACCAGGCACTACCGCTGGCAGCGGCAGAAAACTCAACAGTTGCGCCGATCGAACGATTTACTGTGGTTGAATGCAGCTAACAGTCCCCTGGCAATGGTAGGCTGGGATGAAGATTTTCGGATCGTTCAGTGGTCGAAACGCGCCGAGGAAATCTTTGGCTGGACATCAGATGATATGATGGGCAAGCAGTTCGGCGATTTGGCTTTGGTTTGCGAGGAAGATAGAGAGGCTGTAAGGGCGATCGAGCTGGAACTGGCCAGCGGCAAGGGCAATACTTTAATTAACCAAAATCAAACTAAAAGCGGACAGATAATTTGGTGTCGCTGGTTCAACTCGATTATTCGCAGCGGCGACACTTTTACCGTGCTTTCTTTGGTGGAAGATATCACCGATGGCAAACGGTTGGAAGCCGAAAAAGCCCAAGCTTCTCGCCTCACAGCAATGGTAGCCGATGTCGGTATTGCCCTCACCAAACACCCTCAAGATATCCTGCTTCCCTGCTGCGAGGCAATGGTGCAGAATCTCGATGTCGCCTCGGCAGAAATTTGGGCTTTCAACTCTCAAGACAATGTTTGCCAATTGCAAGCAGCCTCGGGAATCTACAGCCGCACAGACGCTCGAGCTAGCTTTATTGAAAGTAAGGTTAGATCGATCGCCAAACAGCAAAAACCGGAGTTTGACTGCGGATTTGAACTGAATAATTTTGGACTCCCAGAGGAAGAATCCCCGATAGCAACAGCCACACACAGTTCCTCCCTAGGAATTATCAACACCACTCAAAAGCCGGGCAATTGCCCAATTCCCAAGCAAATTCTCACCTTCGCCGGCTACCCTTTGATAGTCGAAGAACGGGTGGTCGGAGTCATGGTAATTATCAGCCGCCAGCCGCTGACAGCACTCTTTCAGGAAACTTTAGCATCCGTTGCCGATGTCATAGCTTTAGGCATCGAACGCAAGCGTGCAGAAGCTGAATTAAAATCAGCTAAAGGGTTTCTCAATTCCGTAGTAGAAAATCTGCCGGTGGGAGTTTTTGCTAAAGATGCTTCTTCGCTGAAATTTGTGCTGTGGAACAAAGCGGGAGAAACGATCGCAGGTGTTACCAGTCAAGAGGCGATCGGCAAAAATGACTACGATATTTACCCGAAAGAACAAGCTGATGTTTTCACCGCTCAAGACAGGGAAATATTGACCGGCGATCGCAACCAACTTACTGTTAAAGAAATAGCCGAAGAGCCGATCCAAACTCGCCACAAAGGTATGAGAATACTGCACACCCGCAAAGTGCCAATTCTCGACGCCGCAGGCCGTCCTCAGTACGTTTTGGGGATTACTGAAGATATTACCGAACGCAGGCAGGTAGACGAAAGCGTGCGCCTCTACGACCAAATTTTCGAGAATATGCAAATTGGTTTGTACGTCTACCATTTAGAAAATATAGACGATGACAGCACCCTCAGGGCGATCGCCTCGAATCCCGCTGCTACCCTGTTTACCGGATTAGAAATGGCCGACGTTTTGGGCATGACAATCGACGAGATTTTTCCCCACCTGCGATCGAAAAACATTCCCCAAGCATTTGCTTCGGTAATTCTCAGTCAGAAAGCCGTAGAACTTGAAGATATTGACTGTGATGAAGGCGGCCGAATAACTCGCGCTTTTTCTATTAAAGCTTTTCCATTACCCAACAACTGCGTCGGTGTTGCTTTTGAAAACATTACTGCTCGCAAGTGCCTCGAACTCGAACTGCAGGTAGCTTTGGAAAAAACCGAACGTTCCGAACAACTCCTGCGCACGGTAATAGACAAAACCAGCGACTGGATTTTTGCCAAAGACAAAAATTTTAGCTGTATTTTGGCAAACAAGAGTTTCGCTCAAGCAATTGGTAAAACAGTAGAAGAAATAATAGGAAAAGTCGATTTAGAATTAGGATTTTCAGAAGATATCGTATTTGGAAATTCCGCCAAAAATATCCGAGGATTCCGTGCAGACGACTCTGCTGTACTGGAAGGGGAAATCATCCATAATCCCTGCGAGCCGGCAACTATTGCTGACGGTTCAGTACATATTTTTGATACCCAAAAAGTCCCTCTGCGCGACCAGGAAGGTAATGTGTTTGCAGTGCTAGCTTTCGCTCACGATATTACAGAACGACATGAAGCGGAAGCAGCTTTGCGTAGAAGTGAATCAAGATTTCGGTCTTTAGTAGCTAATATTCCCGGAGTAGTTTATCGCTGGAAGTGCGATTTTTCGACAAATTTTATTAGCGATGCCGTTTACTTACTAACAGGCTACCCGGCTGCGGATTTTATTTCGCTTGTGGACAAGGGATGCCGGACTTTTGCTAGCATTATTTACCCGGAAGATTTGGCAAAAGTAGAAGCAACTATTCGGCAAGGAATAGAAAACAAACAGTCTTATAGCTTGGAATACCGCTTGCTAGCAGCAGACGGCACGGTTAAATGGGTGTGGGATAAAGGTTCTCCTGTGTTCGACGCAGATGGGAACGTTTGCTGTTTGGACGGGGTGATTTTTGATATTAGCGATAGGTACTGCGCCGAAGAAGCATTGCGCCAAAAAACTTCCGAGTTGGAAGCTGTTTTTCAGGCATTGCCCGATTTGTATTTCCGAATCAATGCTGACGGCATTATTTTGGATTACTTGTCAGGAAACTCATCGGATTTGTACCTGAGTTCAGAGGATTTTGTGGGCAAACGAATGACCGATATATTGCCTAAAACCGCCGCCATAAAATTCGTGATGGCAATGATTGAAGTTTCCGAAAACCGAACTCCAATTAATATCGAGTATTCCCTAACCCTGCCGACAGGAGAAGAAACTTATGAAGCGAGATTGCTGCCTTTTAACTCGAATCAAGCGATCGCTATCGCCCGTAATATTACCCAGCGCAAACAAGCCGAATCTCAATTAAAATATAAAAATCGCCAGCTAGAGCAAACATTAAAACAATTAGGAACGACTCAAGCTCAACTAATTCACGCGGAAAAAATGTCTGGTTTGGGACAGCTAGTCGCGGGAATTGCTCACGAAATTAATAATCCTGTCAGTTTTATCTACGGTAATATCACTTACGCTAGCGAGTATGCCAAAAACTTGCTGGAACTGTGCAGTTTGTACCAAGCACATTACCCGAAACCTGTTGCTGTTATCGCAGAATTTGCGGAGCAAATAGAATTCGAGTTTATGAAACAGGATTTCCCGAATTTGCTGACTTCAATTCAAACGGGAGCCGAGCGGATTCGCCAAATTGTTCTGTCTTTGCGCAACTTTTCCCGCCTGGAAGAATCAGATATTAAGCGTGTTGATATCCACGAAGGAATAGACAGTGCTCTGTTAATTTTGCAGCACAGACTTAAAGAAAATGGCAGAAACCGCCAGATTGAAATAGTTAAACAATATGGGAAACTGCCACCAGTACAGTGCTACGTCGGACAGTTAAATCAAGTGTTTATGAATATTTTAAATAATGCTATTGATGCTTTAGCAGATGTCAGGAAGAGGAAGTTAGAATTGGCGAGTTCTTCGGATGCCCAACGGCAAGATTTTCCGACTTTACCTTTAAGTTGCGACCCATTGCCTGAGATTCACATTCGCACGGAGGTTTTGGAGAACAATCGGGTTGTGATAGCAATTTCAGATAACGGGTCGGGAATGGCAGAGTCTGTTAAATCTCGGATATTTGACCCGTTTTTTACTACTAAACCAGTGGGCAAAGGTACTGGTTTAGGACTGTCTATCTCCTATCAGATTGTGGTGGAAAGACACGAGGGTACGCTGCGCTGCAAGGACGCGCCGGGAGGGGGAACTGAATTCGCGATCGAGATTCCAATTCGGCAGAGGTAATGGGTCATATCAATTCCGGTTGCACTCATACATGATGTTGACTGTTGACTGTTGACTGTTGACTGTGAATCGAACAACTGAAAATTGCGCCGAGATAGGTGGCGACTTGTAAAAATCATTCATGAATTGCCCTCTAATTTATCATTCCGATGCAGCCGGAAACGATATCATCGGTAATGGGTAATCGGTAATGGGTAGTTGTACAAGAAAAATGATAATCTAATTAAAGGTTCTAAAAGTCAGGAATATCAACATGGTATACAAAAGCATAAATACTTCTAGTGCAGTTGCCAAACCGATTAAAGATGATGATGATGATGATTCCTACATTGACTATTTTTATGATGATCCGGGGGCTCCGCCGGGAACTCTCGACTTAGAACCCGATGCGCCGCCTCCGGAGATTGTATTAATTGACTTTTGCGAGACAGCAGCTACTCGCGCCCACTTGGCAAATCCTCAAGAAGCTGCTGCGTATTTAGATACAGCATCTGTTTCTTGGGTTGATATGTTGGGATTGGGAAACAAAGAAACTTGGCGACAAATGGGCGAAGTGTTTAATTTGCACCTCATGGCTCAGGAAGATGTAGTTAATGTTCCCCAGCGACCGAAAGTTGTAGACTATGAAGAACACATTTTAATCATTGCTTGGATGGTAATGGTGCATCCAGACTTAGAGACTTTTCATAAAGAACAAGTAAGTTTGATTTTGGGTAAACATTACCTGCTAACTATTCAGGAAGAACCCGACTATGATTGTTTTGGTCCCGTGCGCGATCGCATTCGTAAAGGACAAGGAAATATTCGGAAACACGGAGCAGATTATCTGGCTTATACTCTGTTAGATTCGATTATAGATGGATTCTTCCCAGTATTAGAAGTGTACGGAGAGCGCATAGAAGAACTAGAGGATGAAGTGGTAGTGAACCCCACCCGCAGAACCCTGGAAAAAATTTATAAAATCCGGCGAGAACTGCTGACGCTGCGCCGCGCAATTTGGCCACAGCGGGATGCAATTAATGTTTTGATTCGAGATAGCAATGATTTGATTAGTCCAGAGGTGCGAATTTACCTGCGCGACTGTTACGATCACACGGTGCAGGTGATGGATATGGTGGAAACCTATCGAGAGTTGTCTTCGGGTTTAATGGATGTTTATCTGTCATCGGTTGGCAATAAAATGAATGAAATCATGAAACTGCTGACAGTGATTTCTAGTATTTTTATTCCTCTAACTTTTGTGGCGGGAGTATACGGGATGAATTTCAATACAGAGAAATCTCCTTGGAATATGCCGGAACTAAATTGGTATTTTGGCTATCCGCTTTGTTGGGCGCTGATGGTAGCGATAGCCTCGGCTTTAGTTTACTTTTTCTGGCGGCGCGGTTGGTTTGAAAACTTTTCTACTGTCAAAGATGACTCAGTAAAGTAACCGGATTTAAGATGGGAGATTTGAGATTTTGGATTGATGATTGAAGAATACAAAAGCCTGTTAGGTAAAAAGGTTTCCTGCCCCTAGTTGAAGCCGTGTCATAAATCCTGGCCTCATAAATCCCAAATTTTTAATCCTCCCGATTCATCCGTGAGTGAATTTAAGCGGATTTGCATTGAAATTTAATTGTTTGGCGGGCTTTCGGGCCCACTGCACAAGAGTTTGAATAAACAGAAAGCTCAAAATTAAGTGCGCGACAAGTTAAAATCGTAAATCTAAAATCCCAAATTGATGGACGAACGATCGCGTACAATAAATCTGGGGAAAAAGTAGGCGCAGGCGGTTGCGGATTAGCGAAAGCTGGTCTGAGGAAAGTCCGGGCTCCCGAAAAACCAAACTTGCTGGGTAACGCCCAGTGCGAGCGATCGTGAGGATAGTGCCACAGAAAGATACCGCCCCCCGATTTGAGATTTGAGATTTGAGATTTGAGATTGCATCAAAAATCGAGCATCGAAAATCGCAAAGTGCGAGGGGGTAAGGGTGCAAAGGTGCGGTAAGAGCGCACCAGCAGCATCGAGAGGTGCTGGCTAGGTAAACCCCAGTTGGGAGCAAGGTCGGAGGAACTATGGTTGGTTTTTTACCGGTTCCGTTTTTTGGTACCGCTTGAGGCGTCTGGTAACAGGCGTCCCAGATAGATAACTGCCCTCGAAAACTGCTTGCAGTTGAGAGAACAGAACCCGGCTTATGTCCGACTTTTTCCCCCCCTCAATTTTGGGTAAGGTGCTTATGACCACACCTGTCAAGGTGTAGTCAACCTGTTGGCGTCATCGTAACCGTTGAGCTTTATTCTTGAGATGTTATTTATTGCTAATAGTCTATCAAATGAAGAGGATTTATCGAGCGCCCGAAGCAGAGATTTCCAGCGTTTGAGGCACTTCTTCACCACCTTGACAAAGCTGACCAGAAGTACCCGGAGGAATATTTGGTTTTTGAAAGAAAAGCTTTTTACTGATATGAATGTGATACCAGTTTCAAAAAAGAATGCAACTTTAGAGAAGCTCCCAACCCGGATAGTCATCGGTTATTCCCAATTCTAAAATCTAAAATCTAAAATCTAAAATCTAAAATGGTATGATTTATCCGGGTCGCCAAAAGCAACTTGAAACATTAATTCAAAAATTGGGACTGCTGAAGGATGCTTCCATAAAATGGCATCTCCTCGATTTAGCTTTGACTCATGCGAGCGCTTCAGCTAAAGCAAATTACGAGCAACTAGAGTTTGTGGGGGATGCAGTTGTGCGGCTGGCGGCGTCGGAATTGTTGTTTGAGATTTATCCCGACTGTACAGTGGGGGAATTTGCTGCTATTCGATCGATCTTGGTGAGCGATCGCATTCTTGCTAAAATCGCTGAAAGTTACGGGTTCGATCGATATTTAATTGTTTCCACCAGCGCCGCCTCGGACAAAACAGGCGCTGAACCCCGGCTAGCCGATGCTTTGGAAGCGGTACTGGCTGCGCTTTATTTGAGTACCCAGACGTTAGAATTAATTCGCCCTTGGCTAGATTCTCACTTTCAACGCCTAGCGGCGGAAATCCGCAGCGATCCAGCCCGCCAAAACTACAAAGCTGCTCTCCAAGAGTTGACTCAAGGCAAATACAAAACTTTGCCCAAATATAGCGTGCAAGAAACCGGGACAGTACAGGGCCCAGAGGATCGTTTTACCGCAGAAGTTCTCATTCAGGGAAAGTTGGTAGCAAATGGAAAAGGTCGATCGATCAAAGCGGCCGAACAAGCAGCGGCTCAGGCAGCTTTCAATAAATTAGTTGGTAGTCAGTAGTCAGTTGACTGTTGACTGTTGACTGTTGACTGGTGTTATCAGTTATTGGTTATTTGTTAGCTGCTACCAATAACCAATAACCAATAACTACTGCCAACAGTCAACAGTGATTTTTTTGAGTTAAAACATAGATAATAATAACAAAATATGCTATTATTTATGTGCGATTTTTGAAATTATAATCAATGAAAATCGGAATAGCTGTATTGGGTGCGGGCCGCTGGGGAGTTAACCTAATTCGCAACTTTCTCAACCATCCCAACAGTCAAGTTTTAGCGGTCGTAGACCCGAATCGAGATTCATTGGTGGCCGTCCAAAAACAGTTTAATCTCGATGCCTCGGTGATTCTAGCGGCCGATTGGTCTCAAGTGCAAGCATTGCCGGGACTGGAAGCTGTGGCGATCGCTACTCCAGCTTCCACACACTACACCCTCGCAGCTGCAGCCCTGCAACAAGGCTACCATGTCTTAGCAGAAAAACCCCTCGCCCTCAACCTCACTGAAGCAATAGAACTCTGTCAATTAGCAGAAAAACAGCAGCGGCAACTCTTCGTTGACCACACTTATCTATTTCATCCAGCAGTCGCTCGAGGCCAAAGAATTATTCAACAGCATCAACTCGGAAAATTGCGCTACGGTTACGCCCAGCGCACCCATTTTGAACCGGTGCGGCACGACGTTGATGCCCTTTGGGACTTGGCCGTTCATGATATCGCTATTTTCAATACTTGGCTGGAACAAACCCCAATTCTAGTAAGGGCGATGGGCACTGTATTTCCGAAGGAAGAAGTCCGATGCAAGTCGTCCCCTGGAAGTCGAAAGAAGGAAGAAGGAATAAATAAAGAAGCAGCAATAGAAATAGAAAATAAATTTGCTCCTTCACTGCTGACTGTTAATCCTGCAGAAGCACTAGCAGATTTAGTTTTGGTAACGCTCACCTATCCCGACGGATTTCAAGCATTTATTCACCTGTGCTGGCTAAATGCTGACAAACAACGGCGCTTAACAGTTGTTGGCAGTTTGGCAACCTTGATTTTTGATGAAATGTCGCCAGAAACTCCCCTGATTGTGCAGCGCGGCACTTCAGATTGCCGGCGCGATGAAAATAACTCTTTTGAAAGTGCGATCGCACCGCAGCCTCATAGCCTCAGACACCGTGAAGTGTTGAATTTAGAGTCGGCAGAACCGCTGCAGCGAGTGTGCGATCGCTTCCTCAACTGCGTGCAAACTAATACCCCCTGTCCTACCTCTTCCGGCTCGGCCTCCGTCGAATTAATCCGGATTCTGAGCACTTTGAGCAAATCCCTCGAACTCGGCGGACAGCCCCTAATACCATTTTAGATTTTAGGTTTGAGATTTTAGATTGAGAAAATCACTCATCAACTTCTGACATTTCCATTTTCCGTTACCAAGTCCTGGCTGTCAAAATAAAAACTTGACTGGTGATAGACAGGCAAAGAAATCATCACCGCAGTACCTTGATTTTCACCCGCGCTGTCCAGGGTAACGCTTCCGCTCATAGATTCCATTATCCTTAGGGAGATAGCCAAGCCCAAACCGTTACCGCCAAAACTGCGAGTTCTAGAACCATCAACCATCACAAAAGGTTGAAACAATTTCTGCTGCTGTTCGGGCTCGATACCAATTCCCGTATCTTTAATTGTCACCACCACCCAATCCCTTTGACCGCCCTGGCCAGTCGTACTTTCCGCACTGCCGTTTAAACTAGCAGATTTCTTCCTCGATTCTAGCCGCACAGATATACTAATGCTGCCAGAATTTGTAAACTTAACGGCATTGCTCAAAACGTGTACAAACACCTGTTTTAGCTTCTCCGGATCGGCACGAACAATAATCGTATCGTCAGGTTTAAGCCAACTTAACTTCAAACGTTTTTCCTCGATTTTAGGTACTTGCCAATTAATCGCGTCTTGAAGTACCTGGGTAATATCAACTACTTTTAAGTTTATGGCGAAAATGCCCGCTTCTATTTTAGCAATATCCAAAATATCATTAATAATATTTAGCAATTCCATTGACGAGTCGTGGGCCTCCTGCAAATATTCCATTTCTTCATCTTGGTCATCGCATAAGTCGTCCCGCACAAATTGAATTGAATTAATAATCCTGTTGAGCGGCGTTCTCAATTCGTGAGAAATATTGCCCATGAATTCATCTTTTAACCGATTGGCAACTTGCGCTTCCTCGGTTGCGACTTGCGCTTCCTTGGTTGCAACTTGCGCTTCTTTGTTTGCGGCTTCCAATGCTTTGTTTGCGACTTCCAATGCTTTTGCCCTGGATCTGAGGCCCTCCACCATGCTGTTTAGTGCTTCTGATAGTTGATTGAATTCCCTAATTTTTAAATTTTGCGGCACGGCCGGCGGCGCTTCTGTATCTACATTCAGCGCGTAGTCTCTCAGTTTTTCCAAAGGACGCGCCAAGTCGCGAGACAGATATAAAGTCGCGATGATACTAGCAGCAACCAAACCGACAATTAAATTAAATAAAACTTGCTGAATTTCTTCCAAACCTGACAGAGCGTAATCTAAACGAGAGACAGCTAAAATAATCCACTTGCTGTTCTCTTGTTTAGTTGAAGGACTCGGGATAGCAGCGTATCCTGCTAACAACTCTACACCATTTCTTTCAAAGGAAAATAGGTGGAGAAAAGCTTGTCCGCCGGCGATCGCCCTTCTGACAATACTTTTTAGTCGATCGGCATCTGCCTCGGCGTTGATATTCCCGCCCACGCGGTTGATATTCGGGTGCGCCAAAATCGTTCCATCTTGGTCGATCGCCACCGTATAGCCGGCTAGAGACCCCTTGGGAGCGCTGGTTTGCACCGGCAGGGCTGACTGTAAACTCAACGCATAACTCAACTGCCGGCTGTTGCCCTTACGAATGTAAACAGGAGCGCTCAACACCAAACTCGCTTGGCTATCGCTGCCTTCTTTAGCCGCACCTGGAAAATCCTCAGCAGCCAAAGCCACATTTTGGTCGTTTGCTTTCCCCTGTCGGTGGTGAGGCAACGACAGACTGATGTAAACGCTCTTGTCGTCCAGCAGCGTTTGCTGCTGCTGTACTGGCGGCCAAAATTTTGCGGGCAGCGACTGAATCGGCTGCTGCCCGCAAGTGCTTGCTATCACTTGATTTGTCTGTAAATTAGTCAATTGCAAGCAATCAACCTGCGCTGGCAAGCGCTGCCCTAATTGCGCGATAAACTTTTGATAATCCTTCGGATCTACAGACTGCAACATCGAGCTTTCCGAAGCGCCGATCAGATTCGACTTCAGCGATTTCGCCCACTGTTCAATAGTTTCTGCTTTTCTGACTGCACTTTCTGTCAAGTTTTGACGAGCAGTTTCCAGAAGCGTCGAGCGTGCCTTGCGATAGGTAACATACTCCCCCATCAGTAGAACAGGTACGCTGAGCAATAAAATCCGCGACAGTAAAATACGGCGAAAGGAGGATTGACCTAAATTAACCATAAGAAATATCTAAATTAAGGTGCAACACCCAACAGCGACTATTAAAGTGAAATAAACCAGACCCAAAGCGTGAATCTGTCTAGGGTGCTCTGCTGACGGGACAACACAGCTTCACAACAAGATTTAAACACAATTATAGAAGCCACTGTAGTAATCTCGATTCTAAGTGTGTGGGCTTAAAAATGCTAAGCAATTGGTTCCAGCCAATCCCTGTGATTTTGGTCACACTTCCATCCTCAATTCTGGGAGCGACTTGCACCCGATCGCCCCGGAGCCAATTTTTCAGGCTGCAAAAAAGCCTCGGGTGGACATACCGCAGTTGTTTGAAGCTAGAATCGCATAGATGCACTCGGCCGAAGTTAAGAGGCAAAAAGTTCGGTCTCCCGCTAGTTTACGGAGAGAATTCTTGCTCGATCGGACTTTTTCTTTCCGAATGCCTTCTTGAGATGGACCAGAGATGGCGGATGGAATGGGCGATTCGAGATTTTGCACCCTGTGAAAAATTTCTTTTGAGCATCCGATTGATTCGGTGAAAACAATAATTCACCTGTCAAACACAAATAATGAGATGATCGAGCAGCAAATCGACTCTGACAACCCTAAGGTGGCGAACCTTGGCCCAAACAGTGCACCCACGCTCCGTAATTTGGCGGTCTCGGCAATAATCTCCATAGCTTAATCGATGAAAAAAAACTTTAGCAATTATACATATTATTACACAAACAACCGTCCCAGATATCATCACGCTTATTTGGTATCTCCCCTTTTAGAAATGCTGGCGACACTTCAGGAGGCCAGCCAGGCAAAACTCCGAGTTTTGGATCTCGGCTGCGGCAATGGCAGCCTCAGTCATGTCATCGCCGAGCACGGCTGCGAAGTTGTCGGCGTTGACACTTCTGCACCCGGAATTGCCATCTCCCGTCAAAGTTTCCCCGAGTGTCAGTTTATCCAAGCAGATATTTACGACATCCCCGATACCGCTCTGCTGCACTCATTTGATGTTGTCTTAGCTATTGAAGTAATCGAACACTTGCTTTATCCTAAAGAACTAGTAAAAAATGCAAAAAAATGCCTCAAGCCGGGAGGAAAACTAATTATTTCCACCCCCTATCACGGGTATTTAAAAAACCTGGCGTTAGCTGTTTGTGGCAAACTAGATAAACATTTTACCGTACTTTGGGATAACGGTCACATTAAATTTTTTTCAGTAGAGACCCTGACCAAGTTATTAACATCTCAAGGATACACCGACATAAGATTTAAATTTGCTGGTCGGTGTCCCTATCTTTGGAAATCAATGTTATGCTGTAGTACGTTATCGCCAGAAGCGGAAAAATTATGAGTTTTTAGTTTTGAGTTTTTACCCAATTCATTTTTCTGAATAGACAACCCGCCCTCATAAAAAGTAAAAGATAAGTTTCATGGTAAAAAAAGTAAAATGACTGTTGGCGTTTGGATATTAGGCGATCAACTTTGGCAGAACCAAGCTGCTCTCAACCGCACAGATGATAAATGTTCCCTACCCGTAATTTTAATTGAATCTTGGCAGCACGTTCAACAGCGTCCCTACCACCGACAAAAATTAGTATTAATTTGGTCGGCTATGCGGCACTTCGCTGAAGAATTGCGCGGCGGGGGCTGCCAAGTCACTTACACAACAACATCGGGGGACTTTGAAGCACCTCTCAAAGCTTGGATACAAGCTCACAATATCACCGAAGTGTGGGTGATGGCTCCGAACGATCGACCTTTTTTACAGATCGTTCAAAACTTGCAACTCCCCTGCAAAACAACCCTGATTCCCAACAATCAATTTCTCTGGACAGCAACAGAATTCAAAGATTGGGCGTCAAGCCGCAAACGTTTGTTAATGGAAGACTTCTATCGAGCCAGCCGCCAGCGTTTCCAAATTTTAATGGATGGCAATAAACCTGTCGGAGGCCAGTGGAATTTTGACAAAGAAAATCGTCAGCCACCCAAAGGAAAACTGGATACACCGAAACCTCTCTGGTTTGAACCGGACGCCATAACTCAAGAAGTTATCGCACAAGTTAAATCTCTATCTTTCCCAACTTACGGAAACATTGAACCTTTTCGCTGGGCGGTTACACGAGAGCAAGCACTGCAAGTATTAGATAATTTCATCGAACAGTGTCTCCCCGCTTTTGGCCCTTATCAAGACGCGATGGTAACGGGGGAGGAAACAATGTGGCATTCTCTACTTTCTCCGTATCTCAATATTGGCTTGCTGCATCCTTTAGAAGTTATTCAAGCGGCCGAAACAGCCTACCTCGAAAAAAACTTAAATTTAAACGGCGTCGAAGGTTTTATCCGCCAAATTCTGGGCTGGCGAGAATACATTCGCGGTATGTATTTTTACGTGGATGCTGATTATTTTGAAAAGAATTGGTTCAACCACACTCAGCCGCTGCCGGAGTTTTTTTGGGACGCCGGCAAAACAGATATGAACTGTTTGCGCCAAGTTTTAACTCAAGTCGAAGGCAGCGGTTACGTGCACCATATCCAGCGGTTGATGATTTTGAGCAATTTTGGTCTAATTGCGGGAATCTCGCCGACTGAGGTAGAAAAGTGGTTCCACAGTGCGTTTGTTGATGCCTACGACTGGGTAATGCAGACTAATGTGCTGGGCATGGGTTTGTTTGCTGACGGCGGTGTGTTGGCGTCGAAGCCTTATGCTGCTTCTGCCAATTACATCAATAAAATGAGCGATTATTGTCGGGGGTGCAAATTCGATCGCACTGTGCGCTCCGGCGAAAATGCCTGTCCCTTCAACTTCTTCTACTGGGATTTCCTAGCGCGCCACCGGGACAAACTTCAGTCGATCGGTCGCATGAGCTTTATCCTAGCCAACCTCGACAAAATGCCACCGGAAGAATTGGAAACCATCCGCCAAAAAGCCGCAGAGTGGCACTTAGTCAGTTGACTGTTGTCAGTTGACTGTTGTCAGTTGACTGTTGTCAGTTGACTGTTGTCAGTTGACTGTTGTTAATCCTTTGCAGTGGCTAATAACAAATAACCAATAACATTAATCAACAGTCAACAGTCAACAGTCAACAGTCAACAATGCCCCATGCCCCATGCCCCATGCCCCATAGTCAACAGTCAACAGTCAACAATGCCCCATGCCCCATGCCCCATGCCCCATGCCCCATGCCCCATGCCCCATAGTCAACAGTCAACAGTCAACAATGCCCCATGCCCCATGCCCCATGCCCCATAGTCAACAGTCAACAGTCAACAATGCCCCAAGCCCCAAGCCCCAATCCCCAAGCCCCCAAGTCAACAGGAAACAGTCAAC
>NZ_JANMZH010000632.1:0-11064 GCF_031383065.1 Microcoleus sp. OTE_8_concoct_300
ATTTTATTGCAGTATTCCCTCGGCGAAGCTCGCAGTTATTTGTGGGTTGTAACATCAACGGGACTAACTAGCTATGAATTGCCAAAACAGGTTGACATTGAAACAGCAGCAACAGCTTTCCGCACAGCAATAACTAGCAGAGATGACAAATATACTCCCAAAAAAGTTGCCGAAGCGAGTGCAAATCTGGGTCAATTAATTTTACAGCCCGCAGCAGCCCAATTAGGAAACAAACGCTTATTAATTGTTCCCGACGGCGTTCTGCACTATACTCCTTTTCCAGCTTTAACTATTTCCCAAACCGCCGGACAAAATACCAATGTTCCCTTAATTGTCGAACATGAAATTATTACCCTGCCTTCCGCCTCAACTCTCGCTATTCTCAGGCAAAATTACGGAGATAGAAAACCCCCAAGCCAAACTTTAGCAATTTTAGCCGATCCAGTCTTCAGTCCCACCGATGAAAGAGTCAAAAGACAACTTACCCAAGCAACGACAGAAAAATTAGAAGCAAACAACCTCGGTTTAAATCGATCGCTTCGTGCTTCCGATCGGGGATGGCCGCCCGAACGCCTACCATTTACCCGCCAAGAAGCCCAAACAATATCCAGCTTATTCCCCTCAGCTTCTAGCCGCCAAATATTTGATTTTGATGCCAGTCGCACTACTGCTACCGATGGGAATTTAGTCAATTATCAAATCATTCACTTAGCCACCCACGGCATTGCCAACAACAAAAATCCCGAACTGTCAGGAATTGTGATGTCGATGGTAGATGACAAGGGCAATCTTGTCAATGGTTTTTTGCGCCTCACGGATATTTTCAACTTGAAATTAGCGGCAAATTTAGTGGTTTTAAGTGCTTGTCAATCGGGCATGGGACAGAATGTTAAAGGCGAAGGAATGGTGGGATTAACAAGGGGTTTTATGTATGCAGGTGCTCAGCGGGTGGCCGTGAGTTTGTGGAGTGTAGATGATGAAGGAACTTCTGTGTTAATGCAAAAGTTTTATCAAAAAATGCTGCAACAAAAGTTAGCACCGGCGGCAGCTTTGAGGGCCGCACAGATTGAAATGATGCAGCAGGAAAAATGGCAGTCTCCCTATTATTGGGCGGCTTTTACCCTTCAGGGCGAGTGGAAATGATATAATAGTTCAAGGTTCTCAGAGGTAAACCCCATGAAAATTACTCTCAAGCCTGAGCAGCAAAAATTCATAGAAGCACAAGTTACAAGTGGCAGATATCCTTCGGCGGAGGAGGTAATCGCAGCGGCATTAGAACTCCTAGCCGACAACAGTGAGCCCAAAGAGAGCCACAGCTATCAAAAATGGGTAGAAGAAACGCGATCAAAAGTATCAACAGGAATAGCTCAACTCGATCGCGGTGAAGGGATTGATGGAGAAATAGTCATAGCAAGATTGCAGGAAAAATTTCGGAAAATGCGGGAGGACTAAAGATGAGTCGCTACATTGTTTCTCCAGAAGCGAGTCGCGATTTAGATGAAATTTCGGATTACTTTGCAGCTAGAAATATTGAATCCGGAGAACAGTTTGTCGAGGAGTTCAATCGAAAGTGTCGCAATTTAATTAACTTTCCTAATATGGGTCGTAGTTACGAAGAACTAGCTGCTTCTGTGCGGGGGCTTCCTCTCATGGGTTACATTATTCTTTATCGGCCGATAGACAGTGGAATTGAAATTATCAGGGTGGTGAGAGGAGAACGGGATTTACCGTCGCTATTTTCTGAGGAGGATGAGTGACTAACAGTTAGAGTGTTTGCCAAAGGTAAGGTGCGCTTAGGAACGGGCAAGATGCCCGTTCCACAAAAGAATGAGTTTTCTTGTGGGGTGGGCATCTTGCCCGCCCATAAAAAGTTTATCGCCCGCTAGCTAAAGCCTCCCGCAATTTACGGCCCCGCGCTTTATCCCGAAGTTGTGGAGTCGCCATCCGCAACACAAAATCCAACAACCAAGGAGCAATTCGGTGACACCAAACTGCTAGATGACTTTGCCATCCTACCAAGATTTCCGGCGCATCTTTGTGCAATCCCGCGACAAGTGCTAGGGCAACTTTTTCGGGAGTTGTCGGCACTACCCACCGGAATTGCTCCAAGTCTCGCACCATGTCGGTATCTGTTAGGGATGGCAGCAAAGCTGTGACTCGAACATTGTACTGACTTAACTCGCTACGCAAAGCTTGGGTGAATCCCAAAATCGCAAATTTGGTAGCAGAATAAGTCGCCATTGTCGGAGCGGCAATTTTTCCCATCAAGCTCGAAACATTGACGATTGTTCCCTCTTTTTGAGTGGCCATTCGCCGAGCTATCAAGCGGGTAATTGTGTAGGTTCCGAGCAAATTTAAGGCGATTTCTTCCTCGATTAATGGCAGCGGGGAACGCAAGAATGATGCTTGGTGCGCGACGCCTGCACAGTTGACTAGCAGGTGAATCGGGCCGCAATCTCGCCAAGCTTGGGCGATCGCAATATTCACCGCTACAGACTGAGTTAAATCCAAAGCTAACGGCACTATTTCTGTGCCAAAAACATCGATTTCCTCTGCCAGTTCAATTAAGTCCTTGCGGTTGCGCGCCACAATCACCAAACGTTTGACTCCTTGTCGCCCTAATTCCAGGGCGATCGCTCGCCCAATTCCGCGCGAAGCTCCTGTAACAAGAGCCGTCTTTCCTTGAAGTTGCATAGATTAAACCTTTTGGTAGATGCTCACCGCGGCACGGAGTTATGAGTTGTGAGTTGTGAATTATCAGTTATGAGTTGAATATTTTGGCGGTAACAACTGATAATTCATAATTTTGGGAAAGGCTATCTTGTTTCGATAGACCTCATTTATTTGTGGGGTTAACTCAAAACTAAAAACTGTTGAATCGCTAACGTGCGCGTGAGTTGAACTAAACTTTTGGTTTGCCAGAAATCAGTCAAATATCTGGTCTTTTCACCTCATTCCAGCAGACCAAGCCCAGATGAGAAAACCTAGTCAGGAATCATGCCAAAGCAAGCTTTATTACCGCTTTTTCTTCAGTTCGCGGAGGCGGACTTTGCCTGTGTAGCCGCGAATTCGCCGGATATTCACCGCGAATTTGTCATGTAGCGGGGTTCGATCACCCCTCTTTCTTCAGTCAGTGGAGGCGGACTTTGCCTGTGTAGCCCCGAATTTATTCGCCGGGAATATTCGCCGGGATTGGTTATTCGCCAGGGCTTGATTACCCCTGTTTTTTTAGTCCGCAGAGGCAGACGATATCCTGTGCAGCCGCCAGTTAAAATCGCCGGGGATTCGTGCGAATTGGCACAGGATAATTGAGCAATCCAGATTATCAATTCCACACCTCCTAGATATGAGAATTTCCTATCTACACACACCTTAACAACTTGACAGAGAAGCGGCAACAATTTTTAATAAATCTTCCGTAACACTTCTTTACACAATTCTCATAGGGCAGATTTCCAAGTGCCGTGAAAGCCCAAAGGTATGACACCGGGCAATTCTAGCTGGCAAACAGGGGAATCTGAAAGTCGATCGCTGTCAAATATCCAGACTTCGCTGCTGTCAGAATTGCCGTCGTAAACAACTGTCAAAATCCAACCTTTCTCCGACGAAATATCTGGAACGTAGATGGGCTCGGCGGGATAGCGATTTTCGCCACAGTCGGCAATTGTGAGATTGCGGCTTTGCGTGTCAAAACGGGCGATCGCACCATAAGTTTCCGCTACCATATCAACGTCAGGCCGATACATTGCCAGATACATATACCGCGACTCTTGCCCTATTTCGGCAGCAGGTACAACCGGAAATTCGCAAGGTTTATCCAACAATTCTTCTGTTGCTGTCACTTTCGCCGTCTGAGGATTGAGATGCACCCGCCACAGAGAACCCTCCGCATCAGTGCGAGTTTCACCCGTCGCTACTTCTTTCAGCCGCTGATTAGTTTTAAAGTCAGCCAAGCGCACAAAATCAACCGCCACCGAACCATCTTCCTTCACAAAACCGTTAGCAAAATGCCACTGAAACCAAGGTTCGGTTTCGCCGCGACTAACTAAAGATAGAGTTTCCGAGTCAACCACTAATATTTGCGTTCCTAACTCGGGTTTCCATTCCAAAGAGTCGCTGTAACTGCTAATTCCAGCTAATACTGGAAAAAATTTTACTCGTACTGGCGGCACAAAAAATATTAGATACTTTCCAGCAAAAACAAAATCGTGGATCATGGGAATTCCATCTAAACCAAAAGTTGCTTTTTGCACGATTTTGCCTGTAGGATCGCTTTTATACAGATTCAACTTTGTACTGACACCCGGTATAATTCCAAAGTTAAAAATATTCCCAGTAATCGGGTCACGCTTGCAGTGAGCGGAATAGGGAAATTCTCCGGCTGAATTTCCTAAATTATCGATGCCAATAGTTTCTAAAGTTTGCAAATTGAGGCTGTGAGGCGGGCCGCCTTCCCACAAAGCTAAAAGGCGATCTGGCAAAGCTAAAACAGAAGTATTGGCAGCATTTTTAACAGGTTTCGTCCACCGCAACCACGCAGGGCCAGGTGCTGTCATGCCATAATTAGTGTAGAGAAATCTATTAGCTTTTTCCTCAGCTTGATATTCCGCTGTCTGCACGTAGCGATAAACAGCAGCAGCACCGGCATCGGTAAAATGTACTGCCAAAATTGCACCGTCGCCATCAAACCAATGTCCCGCAGTCATGCCGCCGCGTTCCAAACGTCCGGGCCCGTTGCGGTAGAGAGTGCCGCGCAATCCTTCGGGAATTTTACCGCTTTTAACCAATAGCTGAGTCAGCGGAAACTCCGCAGCAGGACGGGCTAAAGCTTTAGTCCAAGATTTTTTAGCTGAGATTTTAGTGTCGGTTTTCATTGGAAACTCGCAATTTTCAACTGATATGGCAGAGATTTTGTTATACAATTATAGCAAAATTTACCTAACAGCTATGACTCTCCGCCGCCGCTATCTGCTCAGAACTTTTGGGCTGACTGCTATTGGTACTCAGCTTTTGCCGTTAGCCCAAACTAACCTATCTTCCAAAAGTGCGATCGAGCCGCGCCGCCTGCAAGTCGGCGATACTGTAGCTTTAATCAATCCTGCCGCTTTCAACTACGAAAAAGAAGTGCAGCCATTTTTTAAAGTTCTGGATAACCTGGGTTTAAAAGTTAAATTTGGAGAGCATTTTTACGACCGCTACGGCTATTTAGCAGGCAAGGATGCCGATCGCGCCGCCGATGTCAACGCAGCCTTTGCCGATGACTCAGTGCGAGCTATTTTTACCGGGATGGGCGGCTGGGGCTGCGGTCGGATATTGCCGCTCCTGGATTACAATATTATCCGCAACAATCCCAAAATTATTATGGGATTCAGCGATATTACTGCGCTGTTATTGGCGATTTATGCTAAAACTAATATTGTTACTTTCCACGGCCCGTTAGGTGTCTCAAATTGGAGCCCGTTTACAGTAGATTACGTCAAGAAAGTTTTGTTTAACGGAGGTTCGGTTACGCTGCAAAACTCCAAAAGCGTGCAAGTTGAAACAATCTGGCCCGGAACAGCTAGGGGAAAACTAATCGGCGGCAATTTATCAGTAATAGCAGCAATGGTGGGTTCTGCATATTTACCGACCTGGGAAAACAGTATTTTGTTTGTCGAGGAAGTTGGCGAAGAAGTTTATCGAATCGATCGAATGTTGACGCAGCTCAAATTAGCGGGCATTCTCGATCGAATATCCGGTTTTATTTTCGGACAGTGTACCAAGTGCGAAGCTGAAAAACCCCAAGAGTCCCTAACCTTACCTCAAGTCTTGTCAGACCACATTCGCCCCTTGAAGATTCCCGCGTGGTACGGTTCAATGGTGGGACACATCCGCGATAAGTTCACTTTGCCGATCGGCAAAGAAGTCGAAATTGACGCAAATTATGGTACAATCAGATTGTTAGAATCCGCTGTCAATTAAGTTTTGAACTCTTCTGGATAAGCTGTTGCGGCATTTAAATTGTAGGTCAAAAAAAATTAAAATCTTGTGGGGTGTCCCGCCCGCCCTGAATATACAATTTAAATGGGCGACAGCTTATTACCGAGGCAGAGCCTCTCGCTCTGCGTTCCCAGGCAGAGCCAGGGAACGAGAAATAAATTTAAACACAAAATCAAAAATATCGTGAAAAAAACCGCACAATTCCTTAAACCATTAACAGTAATAATCCTGACAATTATTTGCCTGTTGCCGCTCAATGCCTGTGCAGCAGCAAGTAAAACCGCCAATAGCGACACCATTTATCAGCAGCGAACCGTCCACAATCCCGACGGAATCGGCAAATTTTACATGGGTAGAGAAATTGCCCAAGTCATGGGATATCAAGGGGCTGGTTGGCTGGAAAGACCGTCTCGCGGCATGGAAGAAAAATCAGCTCGATTAGTCAACAATCTCGATTTAAAACCAACCGATATTGTAGCAGACATTGGAGCGGGAACGGGATATATTAGCTTTCGCATCGCTCCCTTAGTTCCACAAGGAAAAGTTTTAGCAGTTGACGTGCAGCCGGAAATGATTAATTTTCTGGAATTGAATAAACAAGAAAAAAATATCGCTAACGTTGAGCCAATTTTGGGAAATATCGACAATCCGAATTTGCCAGAAAACAGCGTGGATTTAGTTGTGATGGTCGATGCTTATCACGAATTTGCATATCCCAGAGAAATGATGCAAGGAATTGTGAAAGCACTCAAACCCGGGGGCCGCACGGTATCGATCGAGTATCGGGGCGAAAACCCCCTGATTCCCATTAAAGGTTTGCACAAAATGACGCAGAAGCAGGTGAAAAAAGAAATGGCAGCCGTCGGTTTAGTATGGAAAGAGACAAAAGATATGTTACCTCAGCAGCATTTGATGGTGTTTGAGAAACAATCTCAAATTTAGCAGCCAAACAGAGCGATTGTTTACCATTTTTACTCATTTTTGTCAAGGTACAAAAGACGTATTTTTTAGGCGCGCGGGCGCTCGGTCAAACAGACTAAGCCTTAAGTAACCCTTAAGATAGACATTTTACTAAAAATACCATTTACAATTAAAAATTGATAACCCAGAGGCGCTTCCTTCATTTTTCAAGCGGAGAAGTGTCGCTATTAAGAAGTACCAGCGTGAACATTCCAAGTTCCATCCTCACCATGCTCGCCGGCATCGGAGTGACTCTGATCAGTCTCTGGTACGGGCAGAATCACGGTTTACTGCCGATCGCCGCCTCTGATGAAGCATCCCAGATAGACGGACTATTCAATACAATGATGACCATTTCCACTGGACTATTTATTATGGTCCAAGGAATTCTCATCTTTGCCGCAATTAAATATCGCCGCCGTAAAGGAGACAACACAGACGGGCCGCCTTGGCATGACAACTTTCCCTTAGAAATTCTTTGGACAGCCGTGCCGGCGGTGATTATTTTAGGAATCGGAGTCTACAGTTTTGAGATTTACAACTCAATGGGAGGCCTCGATCCGATGGGCAATCACGACCACGGCACCATGCAAGCGCACTCTAAAATGCGGGGAAGTGCGATCGCAGCCACACTCTCAGATACACCCCAAAACGCCCCTCAAATTCCGTCTCAAAAATTCGTTGCTTTAGGCGTAGGCGCTTCCCCAGAAAACGAAGACAAACCAGCAGATTTAGTGGTAAATGTCATGGGTTTGCAGTACGCCTGGATTTTTAGCTATCCAGAAAGCGGCGTTAGTTCCGGCGAACTGCATATGCCAGTCAACCGCGACGTACAGCTAAATATCTCAGCCCAAGACGTGCTGCACGCATTTTGGCTGCCGGAATTTCGCCTCAAACAAGATGCAATTCCCGGGCGGCCGAGCGAACTGAGATTTACAGCAACTAAAACCGGCGAATACCGGGTTGTTTGTGCTGAATTGTGCGGCGCTTATCACGGAGCGATGAAAGCTTTAGCAGTCGTTCAGACGCCCGAAGAATTCGACAGTTGGCTGCAAAGCCAGCAAGTTGCTAGCAGTCAAAACTTAGAGCAAGCAGTTGCAGCCAATCCAGGGGAATTGTCAGACGGTGAATTTTTGGCTCCCTACGTCAGGGAAATAAAAATTAATTCCGAAACCCTAGAACAACTTCACCCAACTCATCACTAAAAATAGTCATTAGTTCCTGGCACTGGGTCTTTGCTCCTGAGCCAATAACTAATGACTAATAACTAATGACTAATAACTATGACACAAGCACAGTTCCAAGAAAGTGCAAACACTGAGGCTCGCGGAACAGCGCCCGCCGATAGACATTGGCGCGACTACTTCACTTTTAATACCGACCACAAAGTCATCGGTATTCAATACCTAGTCACAACATTTATTTTCTATCTAATCGGCGGCGTGATGGCAACTTTGGTGCGAACAGAACTCGCCACCCCAGACGCCGATTTTGTCACCCCCGAACTCTACAACAGTTTATTTACTGTTCACGCCACGGTGATGATCTTCCTGTGGATCGTACCCGCCGGAGCCGGATTTGCTAACTTTTTGATCCCCTTAATGATTGGGGCAAAAGACATGGCATTTCCCAGGCTGAATGCCGTTGCCTTTTGGCTCATTCCCGTAGGCGGCGTGTTGCTGTTGAGCAGTTTTTTGGTAGGAGCTCCACAGGCGGGTTGGACTTCCTATCCGCCTTTGAGCTTAGTTACTGCTCAAGCGGGAGAAGAAATTTGGATTCTCAGCGTTTTGATTCTGGGAACTTCTTCGATTTTGGGGGCGGTGAATTTTGCCGTTACCATCTTTACCATGCGCGTTCCGAGCATGAGTCTCAATGAAATGCCTTTGTTTTGCTGGGCGATGATTGCGACTTCAGCGCTGACTTTGATTGCTACTCCAGTGTTAGCCGCAGCTTTGATTTTGCTGTCGTTTGACTTGTTAGCAGGGACGGCATTTTTTAACCCGACCGGCAACGGCGATCCCATCGTCTACCAGCATTTATTCTGGTTTTATTCGCACCCGGCAGTTTACATTATGATTATGCCCTTTTTTGGGGTGATTTCAGAAGTTTTGCCGGTGCATTCCCGCAAGCCAATTTTTGGTTATTTGGCGATCGCATATTCCAGTCTCGCGATCAGCTTTTTGGGCTTAATCGTGTGGGCGCACCATATGTTTACCAGCGGCACCCCCGGCTGGCTGCGGATGTTTTTTATGATCACGACTATGATCATCGCCGTACCAACTGGGATTAAAATATTTAGCTGGTTAGCAACTATTTGGGGAGGCAAACTCCGGCTTGTCAGCGCGATGCTATTTGGGATGGGTTTTATCTCAACATTTGTCCTCGGTGGCATCACCGGGATCATGGTAGCTTCCGTACCTTTCGACATTCACGTTCACGACACTTATTTTGTCGTCGCTCACCTACACTACGTGCTGTTTGGCGGCTCAGTGTTTGGAATTTACGCTGCTTTTTACCACTGGTTCCCCAAAATGACGGGGCGGATGATTAATGAATTTTGGGGTAGAGTTCACTTTGTTTTAACCTATGTGGGCTTTACTGTAACTTTCCTGCCGATGCACGCTTTGGGGATGCAAGGAATGCCTCGGCGGGTGGCAATGTACGACCCGAAATTTACCACAATTAATGTCATTTGTACTGTCGGTGCTTATATGCTGGCAGTGTCTACAATCCCGTTTATCATTAATGTGATTTGGAGCTGGAGGTACGGCCCGAAAGCAGGTGACAATCCTTGGCAAGCTTTGAGTTTGGAATGGATGACGACTTCGCCGCCCCCAATCGAAAATTTTGAAGGAGTGCCGGTACTGGCAACAGGCCCTTACGATTACGGCATGGAAAAAATTCAGCATACAGGGGAACGTCTCAGACTCAAGCTGAGGGAAAATGCCACCCGCAACGCCCTGAAACAGGGTATTCCTATTGCGGAGGCTCAAGCTTCAACTTTCTTTGGCGGTACTGCAACTTTGGTCGCTCCTGAATCAGACATAGATGTTGATTCTCCTGCTGATGAAAGTCAAGATGGCGAGTAGTTATTAGTCATCAGTCATTAGTCATTGGGCATTGTTGACTGTTGACTGTTGACTGTTAACTAATGACTGATGACTAATGCCAACTGCCAACTGACAACTGACAACTGACAACTGACTTCTTCATTACCAATTTATTATGCAAATTCCAGCGATCGATCCGGCAAAAACAGCCCTGAATTACCACCACGAGGCCGAGGTAGAAGCACACGGTGTCGAGCATCCCGACCACCGAATGTTAGGTGTAATTGTCTTCCTGTGCGCTGAAGGCATGATATTTTTCGGTATGTTTGCGGCGTATTTGATTTATCGGGCGATGGCCCCCGTGTGGCCTCCTGAAGGTACGCCGGCGCGAGAGTTATTGCTGCCGGGAATCAATACGATAATTCTGATTGCTAGCAGTTTTGTGATTCACAATGCGGATACTGCAATCAAAAAAAATGATGCGGCCCGAATGCGTAATTGGCTGCTCGTAACTATTGCTATGGGGGCAGTTTTCTTGGGGGGTCAGGTTTACGAATACGCTCATTTAGAGTTTGGCTTGACGACTAATTTGTATGCCAGTTGCTTTTACGTTTTGACTGCCTTTCACGGCTTGCACGTTACGTTGGGAGTGCTGCTGATGGTGGGGGTGGTGTGGCGATCGCGCACCCAAGGTCACTATTCTAGCGAGCACCACTTCGGAATCGAAGCGACTGAGATTTACTGGCACTTTGTCGATGTTATTTGGATTGTTTTGTTTTTGCTCCTGTATATTTTGTGACGCGTAGGTTCTGCTTGGATGCCCCCTTTTTTAGGGGGTTTTTTTTGTCCAGAAGTAGGCTCGACCTTCATTCACATGAATCACAGCCGATCGCGCTATAGCGGTTCGATCGCGTGGTGAGGTATGCCCTATGCCCACGGAGGCCTATGCCCTATGCCCACGGAGGCCTATGCCCCATGTTACTGAGAAAGGCTATAAACTAAAAGTAGCAATTCTCCTATCCAGCAGCATTGAGAAAATTATGCAGTGCGAATTGTGCGATCGACAAATGGAAGC
>NZ_JANMZH010000656.1:0-1092 GCF_031383065.1 Microcoleus sp. OTE_8_concoct_300
TAGACCTCTTGCAAAAATCCTTTTCATCAATTGATGGGACGGGCAAGATGCCCATCCCACAAGAGTTATTTTTTCTTGTGGGATGGGCATCTTGCCCGTCCTATTTATTTTTGCAAGAGCTCAGTTTAAAACGTTCCTTACTTCAGCGATCCCCATCACAAACATTGAGCGATCTATGTTATATTGATTTTAAATAAGAATCAGGGGACTTGGAAACAGTAGGGGCTTCTGCTAGGGAAATAAGCCGCAGATCACGTGAATAACAAGAGTATGCCAAGTAGAAATTTTACATTGACAGGTTATCAAACTCTCGATCCCCTTTACTCAGGAACACGCACCCTAGTTTATCGAGCTTTCCGCACTAACGACAAACAGCCCGTCGCCATCAAAGTCTTGCGGAGTAACTATCCCAGCTTCACCGAACTGGTGCAATTTCGCAATCAGTACACGATCGCCAAAAACCTCAACTTGCCCGGGATCATCGAAACCTACAGTTTGGAAGCCTACCAAAACAGCTATGCGCTGGTAATGGAAGACTTTGGGGGAATTCCTTTGAATGAATGGATGGAACAAGGGGAAACTGCGCCGACTCTGAGCCAGCTTTTGCAAGTGGCGATCGACCTGAGTGATACCTTAGATATACTCTACCGCCACCGGATAATTCACAAAGACATTAAACCAGCCAATATTTTAATTAATCCGCATACAAAACACGTCAAACTCATTGACTTTAGTATTGCATCCTTGCTGCCCAGGGAAACTCAAACCCTGATGAATCCTAACGTGCTGGAAGGGACACTCGGCTATTTATCTCCCGAACAAACGGGAAGGATGAATCGGGGGATTGACTACCGGACAGACTTTTACTCTTTGGGGGTGACTTTTTACGGATTGCTGGCGGGACAATTGCCGTTTCAATCTAAGGATGCAATGGAATTGGTACACTGTCATATTGCCAAGCAACCGCTATCACTGCATGAAATCAATCCCGAAATCCCGCCGGTACTCTCGGAGATTGTCAGCAAATTAATGGCAAAGAATGCCGAAGACCGCTATCAGAGTGCCTTGGGACTGAAATTCGATTTAGAATGT
>NZ_JANMZH010000063.1:0-1978 GCF_031383065.1 Microcoleus sp. OTE_8_concoct_300
AATTTATTGACAGTTATACAAACTTGCCGTCGTCAAAGACCTTCAGTCCGCCAAGTTTTTTGAGCAAGCGATCAAAGCGAGGGTTAATCCTGCTGTGCAGACCCCATCTTTAATACCCCAAGTTGAGACCTGAATCCTTACTATGCAGTGATACAGAAATTTGGTGATAAATATTGCCTTTGCTGTCAGTAATTGTTTGCCAGTGTTGTGAGTTAAAGGTCGCTAGCAATTCTTTGGGATAAGCGCCTGCTGTAGCAATCAAATTTCCTGACTTATCAAATAAACGAATATAGTAATGGCCTTGGTTGATAGCGCTTAAAGTATGGCGGCTTGGCAACTGTTCTTTAATGTCGTTAACTCCCATTAGGCGGAGGTTAGGCAAAAGTTCGTTTACTATTGGCTCTAAGCGTCCGGGCTGCTGCAATTTGAGTTCTAGGCTGTCGTGTAGCGTCCCCGCTACCGATTCTAATTCGCGGTCTAGGACTACCCAGTGAGCGTGGGCGATCGCCCTATATACGCCAAATCCCAACAAGCTTAAAATCAAACCCATTACTGCTGCATAGGAAATGGCTAATTGCCAGCGAGTCCGGTTAAATAGTTTATTTTGATTCATTTTGATTTGTTACGTCAATTCCGCTACGCATTTTCCCATGACCCGGCAAATCAATTGTAAGTGCCAAAAGAGCTTTTCCCTGAACGTGAACCTCAAAATCGTGGAAGGCTCTCCAAGTTGGGTAGTCAGGATAGGAACGGCCTCCGACAATGTGAGGAGATTGGGAATCTCCCGGTATTCCTGTTGCTTTTGCTGCGGAGATAGAAGAGGCAAGAATTAAGGCAAATACTGCACCAAGGCTAACTAACTTTTTCACGACTGCACTCCTTGAAAATTAACGTTTGGCTTATTTCTTAGTTTGATAGGCAGGAATGAAACCAGGATGAAATATCTGCCGTAACACCTGATTTTTTTATTGATAGCTGCGAACCTGTGCCATACTGAGGTGGATGTCTGTATTGTCGCCAACTAATGTAGCAGTAAGTTGGTACATCCAAGCGTTAGAAACTCCTGAAATTATTACTTTATTCATGGCAATTTTGATTGTGGTTTCGGCAGAGACAGGTTGGGAGAAGGTTAGTATAACTTGATTGCTGTTGACAGAAACCTTAGTGTCAATTTTTTGACCTGAATCGTCAGATATACTGATATCATCCCTCACAGTTAACCCGGCAGGAACGCTAATTTTTAATTGAGAAATAGCCCTACTTCCTTGAGGAATGTGCAGCCGGAAAGTATGCCTGACAATTCTTGCCTTAGTTTCTGGAAATTGTACTGAACTATCAATGTGAGGAAAATTCTCGGCACCTGTTCTGGTGCTCGCATGGACAGCAGGAACTAAAACTGCGGCTGACAGAGCAAATACAGCACCGTAAATGAGTGTTCTCATAGTCTTGACTCTCTAGGGAATTAAGTACAGTACGCCAACCTACTTCAACATTTATATTTGAAGAGTTAGCTTCTTATTAACTAGATTGACAGCTAATTATGAAATCAAGATGAAATATGAACCAGTGAGAGGTAAATTTTAATATTGATGGGACTTATAGTGCAAGTAAATAGCTCCTTCTCTGACAGCAATCCGGTATGCTATCATAAAATGACCGAATTACCCTACTGTGAAAATGACCGAATGAAACTTATAAAAATGAGCCAGCAAAAATTAAAAAACCCAATTCTCCAATGGATGGGTATGGGGATAGCAATGCTGGCGTGTTGCCTTGTGCCTATGGCTGCTTTCTTCTTTCTAAACGGAAGTTGGCGGGCATTAGTTGGTCACGACAACGTAAGGATTCAGGTATCTGAAACGTAGTCACAGAAGGACTTCTAGAATTAAAGCCTTCGCTAAATCAACAGCTTGATTCTCAATAGGTACGAAAATAAAAGCTTTCAGGGTTTCTTAATAAGAATGGATATTTGATGATT
>NZ_JANMZH010000064.1:0-4655 GCF_031383065.1 Microcoleus sp. OTE_8_concoct_300
ATTTTGCTTGCCTTTTTTGTGACCATTTTTATTGATATGAGTTGAATTACATTCAGGGCATTGCATAATATTGCTTTTAAATGTGTGTTATTTTTGAAGCTCGGAGGACAACTTCATCATACCATAGTTCAGCAACGCCGAGTTACTTGATCATCTAAACTGGTTTTGACCTTCCCCAGCAAGTTGGCGATTGCTCCTTCTGATATCTTTAGTCCAAAGACCTCTCCAAATATGGACGATAGCCGTTCGTAGCTGATGGCATGAGTGTAACGTAGATATGTAACTAAGCTTTGAATTGAACTGCCAAACGGTGAACCTGGTTCCATTCCCAATGGTACAGGTGCAACATATTCGGTTTGACAGCAGGCACACTGACCACCATAACGTTCGATTCGGGTGACGATGGGGCGAATTGGGGGTAGTTCGATTTTTTCGTAGACGGATTGCAATTTTTGGCCAGCAGTGGTGACTTTCTCTCCACACTGGGGGCAATTTTTGACTTGGGCGATGATTGTTTGGTCGGGTTCAGGATGTAGCTGTCTTCCCCCTCCTGCTCTTCCTAGGCTTCTTTGTCTTTTTATCCCCTCAATTTTCGATGGCTGAATGTTGGGCTTGAATCCTTTGGACGGTGGAGTGCTAGAATTTTTGCTGGTTTTTTTGGGAGATGGGCCTAGTTTTGGTTGGTCTGTGGTTGCTAACGCTGCGGTGAGTTTTTGGATTTTCTCCCATAGCTCTACTATCAAGGCTTCTTTTGCCTCGTTCGATAGCTGTTTTAGGTCGGGGAGTTTTTCCATCCCTTGATCTAATGTCTATCTTGTCTTCTTGTCAAGGGGGTTGAGCAATTACCATTTATTTTTGGATAGGAAGCCCGTGTAACAATTCGGCTGCCTATATTTTTTTACCACCATTGGGTTCAATCTTTACCCCATCTGGGTTTGGGGCTGGTTGTCACCCCCCAGGATCTATCAAACTCTACCCGATCGAGCGATCGCCTTTAAAATCCCACCATACCATCAACCGCTCCGGCGAAACCTGGCTCATAAACTCTGGCTTTTTTTTGATGGACACAACTGGACTCGAACCAGTGACCCCTACGATGTCAAGGTTTAATTTGCATCGCTCAAACATATACGGGATATAGGATTTAAGCATTTTCAATAACTGATATATCAATTTAATCGCTTTTTTTAGATTTAGATTCTTGATTTTGTTGATTTTCTTCGCGAATCCTTAACCATTCCAGCAGTCCCATGCGAACGATCGAAGCCAGCGATTGACCCGGTTCGATCGCCTGAGCTCTAAGTCGCTCGCGTAACTCACCCACATCAAATGTGAGCCGATCGCGAGTATCCCTACTTTTTCCTTTTTTACTGTTTTCCTCGCTCATAAATCTAGCATATTCCATGAGCGAAACAAATCTTAGCTAAATATTCAAGTTTTTTCTTGACGCAACATCCATTGGATGTTACAATTTGTTTAAACGCCCAGAAAAGTGTTGGTACCACTTTTCGGGACTTTCAACCAATGCCGGCAGACGGCACTAGGAGACAGAAATATGTTACTACAGACGGAATATCCGATCGTAGTTGAACGGGAATTCAACCGTAACTTGATCGTGAGAGGATTCGGAAGAACAGCGGACGAAGCAGCAAAGAAAGTATTTGAGTCCGCTCGGGAGTATGGTTACTGGGACGCAAAAGCAGCTTATCCGCTGGTTGCCAGCAATTCAGCTTCAGCCAAAGAAACAAAGTCAGAAGAAGCGCCCAAACCCGGCAGTGGCAGGCGCTAGACTCCTTTTTTTACTCTGTCGTGAGCTACTTGAAGAGCTCAAAGAAAGGGTACTAAAAATAGCTCATGAGATACGAGAAAAAGTGTCGAAAGCCTTACACAGTCCAATATCAAGATGAATTGGGTAGAGCAAATTACTGGACTCGATCGCAAATAAAGCAAATTCTGGGAAGCGTCGGCCGTAAAACTAGACGCAAACCAGTACCAATGTCGGAAGCGACATTTAAACGCCGACTGACACTGCTAGAAGAAGAATGCCCAGAATGCGATCGAGTTCTTCATACCCGTAAATTTTCAGATTTTCAGAAACAGTGTCTGGTTCAGGTCGAAGAAATTTTCGTTGCCTGCGATCGAGATCTCGAAAAAACGCGCAAACACTTACAAAACGTAGGACTTAACACCAATGACCACAACATCTAGAGTCGATCTAAAGTTTGAACTCGGACTAGGTAAAGTGTCCGACATTACCACCGTTCGTAAAGCGCTCGGTCATCGAAAATGGCAGAATGCTCAGGTCGAAGGAGTCGATATCGACGAAGTGCGCGAGTATTATCGTCTGATTCGTGAAGAATTGAAGACACCGACTGACGCATTGCTAGACATTGCTGCGAAGCGCACCGGATATGCTGAGCACTGCGATGATATCAACGATAGTGAAATTGACCACTCTGAAAACCGAGACGGGCAGGAAGAAACCAGTCAGTTAGTGGTTGCAGTTCGATCGGCCACATCTGAAGCAGCCCTGGCGATGACTGATGTGGGTGCTGCTGCTGCTGCTTCAGTAGTTGATGCCTTCTACATCTCCCTTGGAGACAATGTAGTTGATCAGCTCAAATCTCGATCGACAAATACTCGCGCAAATTTCAAAGAAATAGTTAGCTCAGTCCAGAATGCTCCCCTCGATCTTCGTAACGGTAGCTTGCCAGGAAAAAAAACCAACGCGCCGAAGCAGATCACTGGTGCTTGGGGTTAATTGAATCTTGCATAGAATTAGCTACAGCTTACAGCGATCGGCTAATTCTAGAAGAGCAAGCTCGTTCAGCTTACCGAGAAAAGTTACTCATTGCCTTGGTTGTTTATGCGAGTTTGCTCTCCTCATCACACTGCAATTGTTCAAAAAGACAGAAAGAGGAAAAGACGATGATTCAGTGGCTAGTATCGATTTTTAGAACGTCTGGTAATCCCTATCCCATTTCAGCCCCTTCAGTTTGGATGACAGGAATTTGCTAAATGATTCCCATTACTTCTGACAAAGTTTATGATTGGCATCCAAACCAAAAAGTTTACGTTTACAGTGCTCAAAAAAATTGCTTGGAACTCTGCCGACTAATTGATTTGGATTTGTCAGAGTTAGGCGATAGAACTCGACTTCTTGAACCAGTAGACGACAACCTGCAACTCTGCCAACCAAAAGAACGAGAAATACCGCCAAATTGTGTAGGTGGTAGGCATTGTCCTTATCCCGAAACTTGTTACAGATTTGAAACTGAGCAACAAGATTATGAATGCACATTCGCATCTCACGACGATTATCTCACTGGTGATTGTTGGGAGCAATAATGAAATCGGGTTAATACTCCTGACAACAGTAATTCTAATCAGTCTCCTGATTCTTTCACTTAATATTCTGAATGTGTGGCGAAATATCCAGCAGGGCAAGAAAGTTCAAAACATTCAATACCGATACAAAAAGCTGAAGGATGACAAAGGGTGGAAATAACCACTGATATGCAAGCCCTTCTTGATTTCCTGAAACTTTTTGGAGTAGGCAGTACAGCAGAAATTGCTTTCTGTACTTTAATCGAAGAATGGCGAGTAGAAATTGATGTTCAAGATATGGCAGATGAAGGTTGGGTAAGTCTTTCAACCGATAGTGAAAATAACACAGTTGCAAGGATTGTTAATCACAGTAAGGATTATTAACCATGAATAACGAAGTTTCGACAGATTCAACACCCACAACTAAGACAGAATCTGGCTATCCCTTGATGAGTAGAGCTATCCCAGCATTGGTAGTTGGTTTCAGTGCACTCTGCTATCAAACCGGGTATCAAGAAGCCCTCAAACAAGCGAAACCGACGATCGTACAGGGCAGTCAAACAGTCAACAACACCACAGTTTATCAAATTGCTCCGTCCGTGGGCATTGGCAGCAACAATAACCGTCAAACAGTCGAGTAGTTAGGAGCTAATTCTCATGGTAAAAAAACTGACAAGCATGACCTATGAGGAGCTTCAAACTGAGCGCGATGCAAACGAATTGCTCCAAAATAATCTGAAAGTTCAAATCGAACAGGTCACTGATAAAAAGGTTTCTTTGAAGTTAAGTCAAGAACTTTTGCAGATATCGAAACGTAATGAAAAACTGGCAGCACGACAAGTGGTTTTGATGTCTAAGGTCAAAAGACCGATGGCGCGTTCGCGCCCCGCAAGCTACGAGATGTCACTTGATGAAATTGAAGCCGAAACCGAACAGAATAAAATTACGATCGCCAAATTTGAAGAAGATTTGAAATCCAGTGATTTTGAGACGCGGTTTAATGCTAGTCAAACACTACGGACTCTTTATGCACGACATAAAGCGTTATGTCGTCAACGAGTCGCGCTTTTGTCTCATTCACTCGAACTTTTAAGGAAAGAATTGAATGCGACACAAAAACGCTAAAGCGAGTCTAATACTTAAACACCAACGGCAACCTAAGAAGCCAAAACCTAAGAGAAAGAGTGGTAAGGATTCAGGTCTCAACTTGGGGTATTAAAGATGGGGTCTGCACAGCAGGATTAACCCTCGCTTTGATCGCTTGCTCAAAAAACTTGGCGGACTGAAGGTCTTTGACGACGGCAAGTTTGTATAACTGTCAATAAATT